>JBPYDQ010000998.1:0-15142 GCA_051986135.1 Terriglobales bacterium
CATTGAGGGTGGCATCTTGGTCGGCGTCTCGCATCAAAACCTGGAGTTCACAACCTACTTATTCAATGCTGGGTGGAAACACCGGACGGTGGTACTGGAACTCGGGGTGAATTTCTGAAGTTGATAGGCAAGAGAAGGGTTCTCACGCCCAGATTCCAGGTAACTCGTCCACACACTTGCACTCCTCGCGGCGCCGCGCAGAGCTGCGCAGCAAAGCGTTAAGGTTAAGTTTTCTCCATGCTATGGCGCCCGCGCCTGCGTTCGTCCTTACACACAATGACGCGTTCTCCACAAGCCCCTCAAACAATCGAGGAGCCGAGTTGCCGTATAGGAAAAGGCAGCCAATGTCGCCGCTGAATCCCAACCAGTTAGGATTCCGGTGCACTGTGAAAGCCAAGAGAGAGGGGCAAGGTTTCAAGAGGCCTCGGGAGGCTGAAAATGAAGACAGATCGCCTTCAATTTTACCGATGCTGAACCTGCTACACAGCCAAATGCTCAGATACCGGGGAATGTGGAAGGTCGATCTTTACATGGTGGACGGAAACTGAGCAGCATATTTTGCGTAGAGTTCGTCGTATCTGAGTTTTTGCTCGGTGGGAGTGAGGGCTACGGCCCTGATGCTTTCAAGATATTTCTTGCGGTCGATCATACCCGCGAGCAAAGTAGCTCCGACGGCCGATGCGGAATCGAGTCTAAAGGCGTGCACAGCTCGTCCGATGATATCGGCAAGTAACTGGGACTGCTGCGGAGCTTCAGCCATCCACCCCGTCAGACGCACAGATGAAAGCCGCATTTCGTCTTCGAAGACTTCCAGGCAGCGTCGAATTTCGAAACATGTTCCCTCAAGAAGCGCGCGAGCAATTTGTGCGCTGCCATGTGCCAGGGTCAGTCCGCTGATGGTTCCTCTCAGGTTCGGGTTCCATAAAACTCCCTGCTCGCCGCCGGCAAGGAAGGGAGCGAAGAAAAGTCCGTCTGCGCCGGGTGCCAGGCGATAGGCTTCCCGCCAAACAGACCGTTGCTTGTTTTTGCCCCCACGGCGAAGGAACACATCTGTTGCCCATTCACGGGCTGAGCCACTGGCCAGCAGATCCGCCTCGCGGCCATACACGCCATCCAGCGCGAGGGGCGTGACAAGGTATCTGCTCCGGTGGTCCCATCGCGGCTCCGAATCAGATTTCAAAATCACCGTACTCGAACCTGTGATTATCGTGGCAGTGGATTCGAGTGAGCCTGTGCTCATCCCGTACGCGCCGGCAGCCGAATCTGCGCATCCTAAGACGACCGGTGTAGCCGGTGCACAACCCAGCAGTTGACAGCCTCGCTTGCTGAGCGGTGCGCTGAAAGAAGAGCTTTTGATCGGAGGCAGCTGCTGCGCAGTGACATCCCAGAACTCGGAAAGGTCCGGATCCCAGGCTTTCGTGCGCAAGTTGTACAAGCCGTATCCTGAAGCGGTTGATGGATCGGTGGTTGCCAACCCGGTAAGAGCGTGGAAAAGAAAATCTTTGGCGGAAAGGACCAGAGTTGCTCCCCGCTGCTTCGACCCATAGTGAAACTGGAACATTGGCGCCAGATAGCGGCCATCGATGAGCACGCCCGTTTTCAAATAGATGTCGCGGCGAAGGTCTGCGTTAACTCGCGTGCCCGCCCACTGATCCGCCCGGCTGTCTTGCCATGTAATCGCATGGCCAACCGGCTTGTGTTTCTCCACAACGACCAGTGTAGGCATTTGCCCTGTAAGGGCCACAGCTTCAATCTGGACCCTCCGTGTCAACTGAGCCCGGATCTTCTTGGCCGCCATGGACAAAGCTTTCAGCCAATCATCGGGATCCTGTTCTGCCTGACCCTCCAATGTTGAGATTGTGGAATAGGTCTGGCGGGCGGTCGCGATCACCCGGCCGCCTCTGGAAACGGCCACGACTTTGAGAGCCGACGTCCCCAAGTCAATGCCCAGCACGCAAGAGCCTCGTTCGGCCACCCCCGTTTTCATCCTTCCTGATTTCACGTGCGTGTTGGTCAACCAACGACCTGAGAGATGTTCATAGCAATCTGCGCCTAACTTCGGGGATTGCGATTTCTACTGCCTTCAGCGTGCGCTCCACATCGCTGTCAGTGTGGGCGAAGGAGACAAAGAGATTCTCGAAGGCATCGGGGTGAAAAAGAACGCCCCGCTTCATCATCTCTTCCCACCAGACGCGAAAAGAATCTTTGCGAGCGTGATGGACGGCATCACGGTAGTTGCGAACAGGAGAATCCGTGAACCATACCTGAAAGAGGGGGCCGATCCCGACAACCTTGGTTTGTAACCCAGCCGATTCCAAAAGTTCGCGAATCGACCGCGTCAGAAGGTCACTCCTGGCGTACAGACTCTCGTAAATCCCCGGTGTCATCAAAAAATCGAGGGTTGCATTGGCAGCGCTCACCGCGATGCCGTTGCCGCTGTACGTTCCGGCCATCGAGACAGTGCCATCGGCGACCAATTGCATGATTTCTTTCTTGCCTCCGACGGCGGCGACGGGAAATCCACCGCCAAAACCTTTCGCAACTACGGTTAGGTCCGGCGTTACGCCATAGTATTGCTGCGCACCGCCCAGTGCCACGCGAAATCCGGTGATGACTTCGTCGAAGATCAACACAATTCCGAATTCCCGTGTCAACGTCCGCAGCAGTTCCAGATAACCAGCTTCCGGCAGGATGCAGCCGGTGTTGCACATAATGGGCTCGGTAAGCACGGCGGCAATGCGCTCCCCATGGTGGCGGATCGTCCGCTCTAACACTTCGAAGTCGTTCCACGGTAGGACGATAAGCGAGTTCTCCAATCCCTCCGGCATTCCTGGTCCTTGTGGAACTGGAACGGGTTGTGACGCGGGCCCGGCTTTCTCGAGCGGTGGGTGTTTGCTCCAGTAAACAGCATCGGAGAATCCGTGATACATGCCTTCGAAGCGAATAATCCTCTTCCGTCGCGTATACGCACGTGCGAGACGGAGCGAGTAGAGAATTGCTTCTGTGCCTGTGTTTGCTAGGTGCACCTGCTCGACGCTGGGCACAGCAGCAATGATCTTGCGCGCCAATTCGATTTCGTCGGCTACCGGCAATGCAAAAACCGTGCCCCGCTGGCTGATGAAATCGATCACCGCTCTGGTCACCTGCTTAGGGCAATGGCCCAGAAGCATTGGCCCGAGGCCGAGCAAGTAGTCGATGAATTCGTTGCCATCCACATCAAAGATATGGGATCCTTCTCCGCGGTCAATAAACAGCGGATACGGCGACCAGCCGGAGCGAGGAGAGCGGGCGGTGCTGTTCACTCCACTGGCGATGACTTCCTGAGCTTGCGCGAAAAGGCGCTCTGACTCTAAGGTTCGCTTAAGCCCAGCCAGTTCGTTCGCTACCTTCATGGTTGGAACCTTTCCCAGATTTCCCCTGACGTCCACAAACTATGGGTTTTCCATTTGCCGTTTGCCCGACCCGCTCAGCAACGAAACTTTGCCCAGGTAGGCGATAACGAACGCGATGGGCAGGGCGGCGGCGGTAGCTCCAAGGCCAGCCCACAGCACCACGGACGAAACCGCCCCCGTTAAGACTGCCTCCACGACTACTGCAAGAAGTGAGATTGCTCCCAGTGCAGGCCAAATACCTCCGAGAACAAAATTACCGATGTTGTTCAGCAGCACGGCCCGGTACTGCCAAACGGCGGCAACCGCTGTCAGGGCGTAGAAGAGAGATGCGATAATGCCGAGCGCGCCGGCAATATTGGAGAGCACCTCGCGTGTCCCTCCACCTTCGAATGCCGTGAGGAACATAAAGACAAGATTGATGCCGCCCATGAACAGGGTGACTACCCAGGGGCTGCCCGTTCTCGGATGAATCATCTTGAAGAACGCTGGCATCACGCGGTCTTCTGCCATAGCGAACCCGAGTCTTGACGAAGAAACCACGGCCATCTGCAGGCAGGCAATCGTTCCCAGCAACACGACGACACTCAGGATCAGCGAACTCGGCCCCGGCAGAAGCCTGATCGCAATGACTGCGAGCGCACTCCCTGCAGAAGCTTGAAGCGCAGACCTGCTCACAACGCCCTGATAGGAAAAGGTGATCACGCAATACACGAACAACAAGATGATGACGCTGGCTATCGCTGCACGCCCAGGATTCGTCTCCTTGTCCGCGGTCTCTTCGTTGACATAGATGGCTGCATCCCATCCGGAGTACATGAACACGGCGATGAGCGATCCAGCGATGAATCCCTTCAACCCTCCCGCTCCCGATAACCTGAACCATGCAGAGGTCACCGGCGACGCGGCACGGCCCGACGCCAAGGCTCTAATGCCGAGAACGGCAAAAAAGAAGAGCACCGAATACTCAAACATCGCCAGAGTTTTCTGAAAGCGAGCCGCAATTTTGATCCCGGCCAGCAGTAGGAAAGTCACGATCAGGTTCCAAATACCGCCCACGACCACCGCCGCAAGCTTGTTGTTCGCCTTGCTGGGGGCTATCAGTTGAAGCGTGTATGTCCCGGCCGGCAGGATCATGCTGGTTGTGCCCAGGGTGTAGTACATGAGAATCATCCAACCCGAAACGAATCCAAGGTATGGATTCAGCGCCTTCGAGACCCACGTATAAGTCGCGCCGGCGCTCTGATCCCAGCGGTTGAGCCTCTGATAGCCAAGGGCAATGCCCAGCATGGGCACAAACGCCCAGGTGATGGGCAGCAAGCCGGCATAGTTGCTGGCCGCAACCAATGCAGGCAGAGCCACTGCCATGGTCTGGGCTGGTGCGGAACTGGCCAAACCGAGAATGATGGCATCGCTTAAGGAAAGCGCGTTTGCCTTCAGATTGCTACTTGAAGCTACCTTGGTTTTTGCCGGTACCTCACGGATTCCGGTAGATTGAGTCATTCTTCTCTCAACGATTGAACGGTTTTATAGGTTACCAGTCTCCATGGGCGATCAGATATCCATCGAGTTCTGCTTTCTTGAGGATTTCCCCTACGGCATCGTGATTCAGATGTGGTCCAATCACCTGCTCCTGCTGCGCGATGACATAAGCCAGAACCGCCACCAGGGCGCCATCGGCTTTGAAATACGCTGGGTCAACTTTATCAACCGTATCACTGGACTTATGGTGAACGGCGTTGTATGGCACATCGTCCACCCAAAGATCAAAGGACGGGATACCGTGGAGCATGAACGGTCCCTGGTCCGTGTCGAAGGTGGTTTCGAGCGAAACGTTGTCGGCTCCGTATCCGTTTAGGTAGATCGGGACCAATTGCGCCAGGGCTGCTTTCAAATCCTCACGGCCCTCGACGATCCAGCCACGTGGCCGCCCTGCTCCGTTATCGGTATTTACCACTGCGACACAATGGTCGAGCTCCTTCGTATGCTCTTTTACGTATGCTCGCGATCCGAGCAGCCCGGGTTCTTCTCCGGTCCAGAGGGCAAAACGAATGCTCCGCCGTGGAGGATGCGGCAGGGAAGCAATGGCGCGAGCCGCCTCAAGAACCATAATGGCGCCTGTGCCGTCGTCTTGCGCACCGGTCGCGAGATCCCAGGAGTCGAGGTGCCCGCCCACCAGGATCCATTGATCGGGTTTTTCACTACCGCGAATCTCTGCGATCACGCTGCTGGACGAGACTGGACCTGAAATCAGATTCTCGTAGGAAAAGCCGATGGTCACTGGGCCTTTCGACAAAAGACGCCGAATGAGCAAGGCATCTTCCATGCCCATTTCGGCGATCGGTAGAGGCAGGATCTCACCCTTTCCGTTGTCGACATCAAGCCAGTCCCCCAGCACATTATCGGGCACAGCGTCGGGTAGTACGAGAGCCTGCGCTCCCAGAGCTTTGAAGACCGGATAGGAGGCAATCAACTTGGCGTAAGTTTTGGTGAACCCATCCACAAAGACACGCTGAGCATCGAAAAGAACAACGCGATCCTTAATGGCCGAGGCGCTGGCGCGCAGGGCGATTTCAGAGATATCGGAAACGACTACGACTTCGCCCTTTACTCCGCCGGCAGGAGTGGAAGGAGCCCAGCTCACCGACTCAAGATGCAATTTGCGTTGGACCGGAGAAGAGATGTAGCTCTGCGCCCAGCCTCGCTGCCAGCCGTTGGGAAGCGTGATCCGCTCCAACTTGACGTTTTGAATGCCTGCCGCCCGAAACTGCGCTGCCGCCCAATCGGCCGCTTGATCATAGGTGGCTGTTCCGGTCAGCCGCGCGCCGAAACGATCGCAGAGTACCTCGAGTTTCTCCATAGAAGGGCCTGAAAGGACAGCTGCCGCGACCTGTTTCGCTTCTCGTTGAAGCTGAGCATCGGTCTGGGCGTCTCCGTGGAGCGCGCAAAGGCTAAGAAACGCAACCAAAACTCGGTTCCATTCCATCAGTAGACTCCTCACTTTCGAACCGCTAAGACCGGGTGAGGCGACGGCACTAACTCACGCGCGCCAGTGCTCCTGACGAACCGTCAGGTCTTCCACTCTGTTTCTGCGAACCTCATAACCGAGGCCTGGTGCCACCGGCACACGTATCGTGCCGACAGGGCCCACCTCGACTTCAGGATCTATGATGTCTTCATCCCAATAGCGCTGGCTCGCAGAGACATCTCCTGGCAGCGAGAATCCTGGCAAAGCGGACATGGCAATGTTATGGGCGCGGCCGACACCGGATTCGAGCATCCCCCCGCACCACACTGGAATGGAGTACTGCACACTAAGATCATGTATCTGCTTAGCCCTCGTGTGTCCGCCAACTCGCCCCAGCTTGATGTTGATGATTCGGCATGCGCCCAGCTTGATCGCTGCTTCGGCGTGAGAAGGACTGTGAATGCACTCATCGAGGCAGACGGGTGTTTGCAACTGAGCTTGCAGCAGGGAATGCTGATAGATGTCATCCCATGCCAGCGGTTGTTCGATCATGAGAAGGTTGTAGCGATCAAAGGCCTTGAGTAGCTCGAGATGTTCGAGACGATACGCTGAGTTGGCGTCGACCATCAGGGTGATGTTGGGGTACCTGCGTCGAACGGCGTCAACCACCTCAACATCCTTGCCAGGCTTGATTTTGAGTTTGATTCTTTGGTATCCAGCACGCAACTCGCAGGCAATCTTGTCCAGAAGTGTTGAGATTGAGGGTTGAATTCCAAGCGAAACACCGCAGGGGATCTCCTGCTGAGTTCCACCAAGCAACTTTGCCAGGGGAAGCCCTTTCTGCTGTGCCTCGATATCACAGACAGCGTTCTCTACCCCTGCTTTTGCCATCTCGTGGCCGCGGATTGGTTCGAGAAGGCTTCCGATTTCAGCAGCGCTGTTCACGCTCTTTCCTAGAACGAAAGGGACAATGAAATCCCTCGTGACATGCCAGGCGGTATCGGTAGTTTCGGCGTTGTAAAAGGGTTCTTCCGAGGCAGTAATCTCGCCCCACCCGTGGAGTCCGTCGACACCGACCTCGACTAACAAGATCCGCCGATCCCAGGTGATCTCCGAGCTGGTCTCGAAAGGAGCTTTGAGGCGCATCCTGAGCTCGCGCAGCGTAATTCTTTCAATTCGCATATGAAAAAGTCCCGGTACGAATAGGGTTTCAATCAAAAAACGCTGCTACGCCCGCTGTGCTCTCAATCTGCATACCAGCGGATGCCGCGCATTTGTTCCTGGGCCGCCTCACGAGCGAGCGCCAGAGCATGTCTGCGACGATAGTTGGCGCAGGCAACCAGCATTACGTCCAGCAATGCCATTGGCCCGACGTAGGAATCCCCGAAATGGCAGGTCTCGACCGAAACAATGAGACACTCATGCGCAAAGCGAGCGATAGGCGAAACAAAAGTATCGGTGATTCCCACGCAGTAGGCGCCCTTGGCTTTGGCCTGGCGCATTCCTTCTACCGTCTGCCGTAAGGCGCGATGGAAACTGATTGCCAACACCAGATCCCGTTTGCCGGTGGTGCGGACCAAGTGCACTACTCGACCTGGGCTGGTGGCGGAGAAAACAGGCAAACCCAGCATTACCAAGTGATGTTCGAGATAGAAGACCAAGGCTGTAGCCAAATCACCACCCAGCAAAATGACACGCCGCGCCGACCACATACGCTGTGCAAGTCTCGCGAGTTGCTTCGTGTTCAGCGTGTTGCGAAAGCTGGTGAAGTTCTTCTGGCCCTGCTCCAGGGCATCGCGTACGTGAGACGGAATATCGGAATCCGTGGCGGCACCCGCCAGCATGGAGTCGAGCGAAGTCGCATGCGCGATCGCGAGCTCGTGCAGGTATCGGCGAAAGTCGGGGTAACCGGAGAATCCCATCCCGCGGATCGCACGCAGCGTCGTAGCCGTGTCCGTGCCTAGCTTTTCCGCCATTGCTCGAATACTCAGAAATAAGAAAATGCGCGGATCTTCGAATACAGGCCGGATCAATTCCTGTCGCTTTGGAGATAGGCCCTCGATACGCTCATGCCAGCTGGGGACGCTCAACTGCCGAGTTGTTTTGTGGTTGGTCACAGAGACCGTACAGCATCAGACAGCCATACAGAAAATGTCAAGCGTCGTGTCACATTTGTGACATCAAAGCAAGGCCAGTCCGGGCTCTGCAGAAGTTGTATTTAATCCTTGACAGTGTTTGTGTCTGTTTACTATAAGGCGATGGTGCGCTAAGGTGTCACATCCGTAACAGGCTATGGTTTTGCGAAGAGGGGAGCGCCATGAAGATGGGTGAGCGGCCGTTCGGATTGCCAGTGTTGGCGGTTGTTCTCTTCGGGGTGGTGCTGATGTGGGCGCAAACTTCCACTACCTCGTTGCGGGGAACAATTGTCGATCCCAAAGGGGCAGTGGTTCCGCTAGCGGAAGTTACGATATCCGACTCTGCGACCGGCTTTCTCCGAACCACCAAAACCGACGATCAGGGCTTCTATCAATTTCTTGAAGTCCCGCCCGCTACCTATACCATCAGCATCAAGGCGCCCGGATTCGGCACCCTTCGCGTAGACAACGTTCGCCTGCTGGTCAACACGCCCAGTACTCTCAATCAGACACTGCGGGTCCAGACAGCAGCCGAAAGTGTCGAGGTGATAAGCGAAGCTCCGCTCGTTAACACCGAGGACGCCAGCATTGGCAACGCTTTCACCACTGATCAGATGACTACGCTTCCCTTCGAGGGTCGCGATCCAGTGTCAATTCTCAGCCTGCAGCCGGGTGTGCTGTACACAGGCAACAGCGCGTCCATTAGTCGGGACGCAGACAGCCGCAGCGGCGCCGTGAGCGGAGCGCGCAGCGATCAGACTGACATCACCGTCGACGGTCTGGATGACAACGATCCTGTCCTGGGTTACGCATTTCAGGGCGCATTGCGATCTACCCTGGATTCGCTCGAAGAATTTCGTGTCACTACGACCAATTCGAACGCGGAAGCAGGCCGCTCCTCAGGAGCACAGGTGTCCCTGGTCACCAAGAGCGGAACCAACAAATTCCACGGCTCTCTTTACGAATACAACCGGTCGAAGATCGGCGAGGCCAACAACTGGTTTAACGAGCGCGCCCAGTTACTGGCCGGCAATCCCAATGTGCCTCCGCATTTGGTCCGCAACACATTTGGAGGCTCGATCGGAGGTCCAGTAATCAAGAGCCGGTTATTTTTCTTCGCGACGTACGAAGGCCAGCGAACGCATGAAACAGCGGTTGTCACCAGGTTTGTGCCCACTGCCAGGTTCCGCAGCGGGCTCCTGACTTATCAATGCGACAACGGCGGCTTGAACGCAACCTGCCCCGGGAGCGGCCAGTACACGCTGAATAAGACCAACCTGGCAAATCTGGACCCGTTATGCAAGTCACTTGGCAATTGCCCGCAAGGTCCAGGGGCTGACCCAGCAGCTTTGTCAGTATTCAACGGCTATCCGCTACCGAACAATCCGACCGTCGGTGATGGCCTGAATATTTCAGGCTTCACGTTCGCCGATCCCACTCCGGCCAAGCTCGACACCTACATCGTCAAACTAGACTACAACCTGACATCCAACGGCAACCAGCGCCTGTTCCTGCGCGGGAACTTGCAAAACGATCATCTGACAACCGAGGGCGCGCAGTTTCCAGGCCAGCCTCCCAGCGAGGTTTCAACGAACAACGGGAAAGGTGTAGCGGTTGGCTATACCAGTGTCATCAGCAATTCCCTGATCAACAATTTCCGATACGGGTACATCCGCGAAGGACTTGGAAAAGCGGGGTTGCAAACCTCAGGATACGTCGGTTTTTATGCGGGAGGAATTTCTAATCCGGTGGGAGAAACGCCGACGACAAACGTGCAGGTACCGCTACATAATTTTGTGGATGACCTCAGCTGGACGAAGGGCAAGCACAGCCTGCAGTTCGGCACGAACTTAAGGATCATCAACAATCTTCGGCAGTCCAACGCGCAATCGTTTGTCACCGGATCATCGAATCCGACTTGGCTGGCTGCCGGTGGAATATCCGGGACCGGAACGAGCCTGGATCCGGGTGCTGCACAATTCGCCCAGTACGGATTCCCAGAGGTTTCGGGGTCCTTTACAGCCGCCTATGATTTGGCGGTCACAGCCTTAACCGGCATGGTGCCAGAGGTGACGGCCGATTATCAGGAGACAAAAAATTTCACGCTGCTGCCGGAAGGCGGGATGGTTTCGCGGCATTTCCGGGCGCATGAGGCCGAGTTGTATGCGCAAGATGCGTGGCGGGTGAGGCCCAATTTTACATTGACGTTCGGATTGCGCTACAGCTTGCTGCAGCCGCCGTATGAAACGACCGGTACTCAAGTTGCAACGATCCCGGGCATCAGCCAATGGTTTAGGAATCGGTACGTGGGGATGGCGGAAGGAAAGAGCATTCAGCCGTTGCTGAGTTTTGCGCTTTCCGGCCAGGCGAACGGCAAGGCGCCGATCTGGAATTGGGATTACAAAGATGTGGCTCCACGTTTTGCTTTCGCGTGGTCGCCGAATTTTTCGAGAGATAGTTGGCTAGAAAAGGTGTTTGGCGAGTCGGGGAAGAGTTCGATCCGGGGTGGGTACGGAATGTATTACGACCACTTTGGGGAAGGCGTGATGAACAGTTTCGATCGCATGGGCTCGTTCGGGTTGACCACGATCATCGGGGATCCCGCGGGCCTGGTAACACCGGACCAATCGCCGAGATTTAGTTCGCTATACAACGTGCCGAAGACATATAACGGATGCGGTTCTCCAGTTTGTCTACTGCAACCGCCACCGCCCTCTGGCGGCTTCCCGTATTTTCCGCCGTCCACACCGTCAACCGGGGGAGAATCGATCAGCTGGGGAATGGATGATGGGTTAAGGACACCTTATTCGCACGTGGTTGATCTTTCATTCACGCGCGATGTAGGCCGCGGGTTCGTTGTGGAGATGTCGTATGTCGGACGCTTTGGTCATCGGCTGTTGCAGCAGTTGGATGTGGCGCAGCCAATGAACCTTAAAGATCCGAAGTCAGGAATGGATCTGTATACCGCGACCAGAATGATTGCGGCGGCGACGCAGGCGGGCGTGCCAGTGCAGAATCTGGGGAAGATTCCGTACTTCGAGAACATTTTTCCACAGACGGCAGGGCCATCCGCCTTAATCGCCCTTCAGAACAACAGTACTGCCTGTGCGCCGGGGACATCGCCTGCGAATCCCACGGCCACACAAAATATGTATCAGCTGTTCAGCTGCAACGGTGGAGTTGATATGACCACGGAACTCCTCCAGGTTGACTGGTACTGCCTGCCCGCCTGCGCTACCGTGAATGGGGCTACACGGCCATTTCAGTTCTGGGCTCCGCAGTTTTCCTCGCTGTATGTGTGGAGCACGATGGGCAACAGCAGCTACAACGCATTGCAGGCGAGTTTGCGGCGCAAGATGTCGGGAGGGTTGCAATTGGATTTCAACTACACCTATTCCAAGTCAATTGACCTGGGATCGGACGCCGAGCGGGTCAATCAGTACGAAGGCGGCACGGGCGTAGCCGGCGGCGGGTTCGCCAGCTACATCATGAACAGCTGGGCGCCGAATCAAAACCGCGCAGTGTCTGATTTTGACGCGACTCATCAGTTCAATGCCAACTGGACGTACCAGTTGCCCGTGGGAAAGGGAAAGCATTTCGCGGCTCATGGCGCATTGGACACGATCTTTGGCAACTGGGAACTTACGGGAATTTTCCGCATGACCAGCGGCTTCCCGACTACCGTGAATGATGGCAACTACTGGCCGACCAATTGGGAAAATACGGCCAATGCGATCCTCGTTGGGCCAAAACCGAAGAGTGGGACGTTCATGGTAAATGGGAGTCCCAACCTATTTCAGAATCCGAATTCGGCGATCGGTCAATTCCGCTTTGCACTGCCCGGAGAAGCTGGAGAACGCAACCTGATCCGCGGCGCGGGTTACTTCGGCATCGATATGGGCCTGGGAAAAACGTGGACCATTACCGAATCTTCGGCGCTCCGGTTCAGCTGGGAAACTTTCAACATAACGAACGCAGTGCGCTTCGATGCCGCGGCTTTGGAGCCGATCGCCGGCAGCAATGCCGAGGGGAACCTGAGCCTGTCGAACAGCACAGGCTTTGGTTACTATACGTCTACCTTAACCAACCCGCGCGTCATGCAATTCGCGCTGCGTTACAGCTTCTAAGAAAAGCAAAGACCTATGACACGCGCCGTGCTCACAACCTTGGTGTGCTGTTTGCTGGCCGCAGGGAGCTTTTCCAAGACACCGGACTCGCTCAGCGACAAAGTCGACCGAATCTTCGCAGATTGGAACACCACCAGTTCTCCTGGCTGCGCCTTGGCCGTCGTAAAAGATGGACACATCGTTTACGAGCGCGGTTACGGCATGGCCAACCTCGAACTCGGCATCGCAATTACCCCTCAGTCCGTCTTTGATATCGGCTCGGTGTCGAAGCAGATTACTGCGATGGCAATCCTCCTCCTGGCGCAGGAACACAAATTGTCGCTCGACGATGACATTCGCAAGTATCTCCCAGAAATCCCCGATTACGCTTCGAAAATCACGATTCGTCACATGCTGCATCACACCAGTGGGCTCCGCAACTACGACGATCTGTTCGACCTCGAAGGGATACCGGAAGCCGATCTCACGACCGATCGCGATGCGATGGAATTGATCGTGCGACAGAAAGGCGTTAACTTCAAGCCCGGCGAGGAGTTTCTCTACAGCGATACGAATTTCTTCCTGATGTCGCAGATCGTGAAGCGGATTACTGGACAAAGCTTGCGGCAGTTTGCCCAGGATCGAATCTTTGGTCCCTTACAGATGAACAGCACACACTTTCACGACGATCACACCATGATCGTTCCACGCCGGGCTCAGGGTTATGCACCACACAACGGGGACGGCTTCGAGATTGACATGAGCAATTTCGAGCAACTCGGCGACGGCTCGGTCATGACCACAGTGGAAGACCTTTACAAATGGGACCAAAACTTTGAACACCCGCTGGTGGGCGGCGTCGATGCCATTCGTGAGCTCACTACGCCAGGAACTCTTAATAACGGCCAGCCGATTCCGTACGCGATGGGTCTTTTCCTCGACCACTATCGGGGCCTGAAATGGATTCATCACAGCGGAGAATGGGTGGGTTACCGGGCGGCGCTGAGCCGCTTTCCGGATCAGCACTTTTCGACGCTCATCACTTGCAACTGCGTGGGCAGCATGAGTCCGATGACGATGGCCCAACGAGTCGCTGACATTTACCTGGAGGAAGAATTCGCACGAGTTGAAAAAGCAGGCGCTGCGCAGACTCCTGCGAGAGTACCTGCGTCTGAGCTCAAACAATATGTGGGGACTTATTGGAGCGCGAAAAATGGCGCTTTTCGAAAGTTCATGCTGCACGACGATAAATTGATCATGGTGGCCACTGGGATCACGTACGAAATGCTTCCGTTGGGCGGCGGGCAATTCGAGGCCTTGGAGCCCGATATAGAGCACAAAGACAAATACATCTTCCGCCCGATCAAGAATAGCGGCGATTTCCAATTGGAGGCCTGGGAAGGCGGCGTTCCGGTGGCTTACGAAGCCGTAAAGGGGATCGCCCCGGAAGCTTCACGCCTTGCGGATTACTCCGGTTCGTATACAAATGATGAACTGCGCGCCACGTGGACGCTAGTCGTGCAAAACGGCAGACTCGTCCGCCAGCAGTGGATGACTGAAGATCAGGAACTCGAGCCTGCCTTTCCGGATGGCTTCATTGGTACCCTAAGTGAAGGACAATTTCTGATGCACTTCAATCGCGACTCCAGCGGTCAGGTAAGGAGTTTTGACGCGGCAACCGACATGGTGCGGCCAATGAAATTCCTCAAAGCCGAAGACCACGGTCAAAAATAATTGCAAGGGCAAATTCTCTAAGCTGGCGCGCTTTAAAGGGTAAGCTCCGCCTAACCCAGGCCATCCTTGAATTCAAGGTGCCCCGGGCTTCGGCAGACTTGCACCTTCGGGTATGCGAATGTGGGCACGGAGTTTGGCTGCTCAGGAAACCATGCGCTGGGCGCGATGAATTACCGCCGTGGATGTCCCGCAGATTGACACTTCCTTCGGTTACATCATCTTTGCTCATCCTGGAAACGATCGTCTCAGCTAATTTCAGGCTGTCGCTAAATTTTCCGACCCATCTCTCGCTAGCAAGGGGGTCGGCCCGAGCCAGGACCCGTTCAGCCGGCGGAAATGGGGCGAGTCGTGGCGGCTCTGGTCGGTGACTTCATCACCGCCGCCGCTGCCTGAGCAAACCTCCTCCTTATTAATAATTAATAGTTCCTACTAAGCACCGGATTCGATCTGGGCTTCTCCCCCTGCAGCACTTTAATGGTGGGCCCTGCATTGTGAGAATAGAAGCTCAAGAACCCGACAAATCTCGTTCTCTCTTGCCCGCGGTTTACGCTTCTCTAATAGGATCGAATTCGTCGTAGGGACAAGCGAACCACAACACGCAGAGCACAGCAGTCGGGCGGACAGACTACGATAAGAAGTCAACAACCGGCGTCAACCCCGCAAAAAGCGCAACGCTTGAAAGGAGCTTGTCAGTGTCTTTTGCACCAACTCGCTCCAAGAAAGAACCAAAGTCGCACGACCTGGTCTGCGAAGACTGCAGCCTGAGCATCACTTCGCAGCCCAAAAGCATTTGGAAAGATGTGATTGGGG
>JBPYDQ010000999.1:0-5181 GCA_051986135.1 Terriglobales bacterium
AAGCGGCGTGCTTCGGTCGGTTTGTTGGTCCCCCTGCATGCGTTTTGACGAGCTTTTTCTCGGGACCGCCAGCAGGACTCAGCCGCACCCGACGAAACGCGTCTCGAGAATCTCGCGAGGCGGTGGAGCGCACTCTCGATTCTTGCCGGTCCGGTGGCTGGCGGGATGGTCCACACCTGGCCACGGAGATTGCTGGGCACAGCTGACACATCCTTCGCTGGGCGAGTTCTCGAGCTCGGCCCACGGTTAGGCTTGAGCGACCAAAAAAGGGGAAAGCCCTGCCTGTTCCGGGAGGGCTCTTTGTTAGCCAGGCACTAACAACGCTTAAGCCGCTCTTCTGCTACATCTAGACTTGGCAATCGGGTGAGCTTGCAATAATTTGATGCCGCCAAGGTCTATGCATATGCGCTAAGCCTAGTGTTGCAACTCGGCGATGGCGCTCAACTAGAGGGGAGCGGTCAATGAGCGATTTTACGCCAGTTATACTACGACCTATTAGATTAGGGCTCGTTGACAAGACTGTAGAGAAACTTCCGCAAGTTCACTAAGAAACACGCCTCGCAATTCTGCGTGCTTTGTGCGCATTTTGTGCGCGAACAGAGTACAAAACCAGCCAAAAGGAACAGAGAAGCAGGATGAGATTCCCAATGTTTTCTAGCACTCGGTTGCTGCTGTTGTCTGGGGGTGTGGCGGAACTAGAAGGTAAACCGAATTGCCAGCTGGAAATTCCGTGGCCCGCCCTCTCCGAGGTAGGGGTTCTGTGCGCCAACATCCGGAGTAACGGTCAGAGGGAGAAAACCGATTCCCCGGCCAGTTGCGGGATCAATCCCGTTTCGCGTCCAATCCACGAGGGAATCAGGCCAAAGCGGGTTTGCAAAGTTCGGATGGTTGAACACGTTAAAGACGTCCAGGCGCAGATCGGCCGAAACCCGCTCGCTAAGCTTGGTACTTTTGCTGAGCGACAGGTCCAGATTGCGGAAATGGGGGCCGGGAAACTGGTTTCGTCCTGAACTGCCGAAATGCGGTCCCGCCGTGCAGGTCAGGCTGGAAAGGTTGGGAGTCGAGCAAGGGGCCTCGAAGGCCGATAAATTCAGAAACGTGTAGGGTGTCGTCGTGCCAGCGAACGGGTTTCCCACCAGGTCCGGCCGCTCAACGAACTCTCCCGTGCCATTGAAGTTGCCTAGATCATTGACCGTGAAGGGGAGTCCGCTGGTGACAGCAACCAGGCCAGCGATGCCCCAGCCGGAGGTCAGCCTGGGAAAGGCGCGACTCTCCGGGAACTGGTAGGAGAAATCCCAACTGAAATGATGGCGGACATCGAAGGCGGAGTTGCTTCTTTCGGCGGCGGGGTTGAAGCTGTTGTCCGGCAGGGCCTGATTGGGGGCGTAGTTTATTCCGTCACTGGCGTTGTCGATGGCATGGCCGTAGGTGTAACTCAGGCTGGTGAGCAGCCCGTGAAGGTTTCGCGTAGTGAGTTTTGCTTGGAGGGAGTTAAACGTGGAGGAGGCTGCGGACTCGAGCTGATTCACATGTTGAAATGGAGCACCTCCGGGGCTGATGCCCGCGGGCGGAGTGAATGGACCGGAATCAAAGGGGCGGACCCCAGTGAGGGGATTTGTCTGGTTGATGTCAATGTAGCGATAGAGTTTGCGCCCGGACGATCCCACATAACCGATCATCAGGGCCATCTTCGAAGCAAGCTGTTGTTCGATGTTCAAGTTGTAGTTCTGAATATAAGGCGTCGCCAGTTGCGGGGAAACGGTAAAGACTTGGCTGGAGGAGAACCCGCTAAATACCGGACCCGTGCATCTCGCCGTCCCGGGCACCGCGATCTGAATGGTGCCGCAAGGTTCAAGCCCGCTTGTCGAAAGCGCGAGTGGATCGAGGGTTCCATAGAGAATTGGCGCCGAGCCTATGCCATTGAATGGAGAACCGCCGCTTGTTGTGTTAAAGCCAATTTGGCCTGAAAATAAGTCCTGAGAAAACTCATCGTAGAACACACCCCAGCCTGCCCGCACCACAGTCTTGCCCGTGCCAAAGACATCGTAGGCGGCACCGATTCGCGGCGAAATATTGTTCCCATCTTTGGGGTACAAAGTCGACGGCCCGCCGTTGGTGCCTACCGGTTCTAGGCCGAAAGTCGGATTGAATATGCTGAGCAGGTTGTTCTTTTCACCGATCACACCGAAATACTCCCAGCGTACGCCATAGTTAATGGTCAAATTCGGGGCGTAGCGGTAGGTGTTTTGAAAATAAGCTGCGTAGTTGTTCTGATGAAGATTGCGGTGGGAATCACCCATTGCCTGGGTGCCGGCGTTGGGGATGCCAGCGAGAAAAGCAGCGAGCGAGGGGAAATCAATTGTGCCCCGGTGATTGGCGTTGAAGTATTCGCGCACGGAATTGTGCCGGAATTCGAAACCTATCTTGTAGTTGTTTCTGCCCTCGTAGACCGAGAAATTTGTCGCGACTGGAATGGTGTCATCCACCCTGCCCTGCGAATCCATGCTGTTGGCTCCGAGATTTGTAAAGCCGCGGACATTGATGGAGGGTAGTCCATAGTCAGCGAATGTGAGGCTCGAGTTCCCCGTGTTCAAACCGATCGCCGCCGGGTTCAGGTCGTTATCCTCGGGGGTGGTTGTTTGCCAGAAACGATTCCATCCGCTGCGCAGTTCCACGAGGGCTCGAGCGGAGATCACATGGGTGAGCGAGATATTTGTGTTGTATACGCGAGTAGGAACGACCGTATTGAAGCCGGGAAGCATATTGCCACCGGAGATGGCGAGCGGTGCGTTCTGACTACCGTCTCCGAAGGAAAAATACCCCGTAACCACATTTCTGCCCCAGAGATGATCGATTTTCGCGTTCGCACTGTCGACGCGGTTGCTCGCTCTGGTTTCCGGCACGACGGTTGCGGCTGTATCCGAACCCGGCCCACCGTCCCCGAACTGGGGCAGCGGCCCCCAGGGGCTCAGATTCAGGATGTTCTGGATGATCGAATTAATGTGACCAGAGGCCGGGGTGTTGGCTGCAATCTGCTCCTGGCTGGGAACCGTCGCTAACGACGGAAAACCCGCGCGTTCCCGCTGTCCCTCGTAGGCCAGGAACCAGAAGGTTTTCCCGGGGATAATCGCGCCTCCGCCCGATCCGCCAAACTGATTGTTCTGAAAAACATCCTTCTGCAGAAAAGCCCCAGTTAAGGGATCGCGGCGGAAATTGAAGAAGTTGCGCGCGTCCAGGCGGCTGTTGCGAAAGTATTCAAAGAGGCTGCCGTGAAGATCATTGGCGCCCGATCGGGTCACGATATTTGCGATGGATCCGGAATTACGACCGTACTCGGCGTTGGTGTTGTTCATGACGGCCAGTTCTTCGATCCCATCCAGCGGCAGCAAAGTCGCTGGTATCCCGAAAGATCCACCCTGGTTAAGGGTTGGCCGGTTGCGGAATTGATCGTTGCCATCACCGCCATCCAGGAGAAAATTGTTGGAACGGCCGCGGTTTCCATTGACCGATACCACTCCGAACGACCCGGGAGCTTCATTCACCAGGCTGGGATCGGCGTTCGCCCCGGGAACGTCGACAAGCAGTTTCTTGAAATCCCGACCATTCACGGGCAAATCGGAGACCTCTCGGCCAAGCGATCCGCCGATCGTGTTGCTGTTGGTGTGCGTCAGTGGTACTTCGGCGGGAACCCGAATGCGTTGCCCAGCCTCACCCGGAGTCATTTCGACACGGATGCGCACGGGATCTGCCAGCACGACGCGAATCGAAGTCGTGGTTTGGGCTCGAAACCCATTTTTTGTCACGGTCAGGTCGTAGGTGCCAAGGGGTAGCTCAGACAGACCGAATTCGCCATCGCTGGCGGTGACAGTTTGACGAGTGAGGCCCGTATCGACATTGCTTGTTTTCACGTTCGCTTCGGCAATCGCCGCGCCTTTGTCGTTGACCACGGTCCCAAAAATCGTCCCACGAAAGCTTTGAGCGCTCGCCAGTCCCGCTGCGATTACCACAAATCCAATCACTAACCGCAGTTTCATTCTTACTCCTTAGCTGTTGCGAAGCCGACCTTGCCCCCTGGGCCGATTCCTGATGGCTCTTGTCGTGAATTTTGAATTATATAGTCTGAGCTGGAGTGCTTACCTTTCAGTAACCATGTAGACGGAAGGTGAGGGAGATGAGTTGTATGCCAGATGCGGTTCTGGTACTGGGAGGCGCCATCAGACCAACAGAATTTCTGATTTGGGCAGGTAGGACGCGCCAACTCGTGCACTATCCCGGTGCGCAAACTGCATGACCGGCAGCCCGGTAGCGGTTACTCGGGGGTGGCGGCGCGGGATGAATACCGGCGACCCAGCTCCCGAACATACCGAATGAGATCTTCCGGCGGAACGGGCTTGGGAAGAAAGCGGACGTTCAGCTTTTCATATTCTTCGCCGGCCTCGGGTAAGCCGCTGATGGCCAACACTGGGACGCCTGCCTCAAGATGCCGAAGCTGACGCACGAAAGCCGCCCCGCTCTCGCCGGGTAGCATGTGGTCGGTAACGATCACATCAAAACGCGCCGAGCGGGGGAGGCGAAGCATAGCAAGCGCCTCCTCGCTGGTGCCGGCTACAGAGACGGACATGCCACCGTCGACAAGGACGGCTTTACGGACATAGAGTTGCGTCGGGTTGTCGTCGATGAGCAGAACCTGGAGCACAACTTACCCTCAGGGGTTCAGCTGAAAGCAACAATAACCGGATATACGCTCGCTTAGCTTTTTATCTTAAGCCGTTTGTTGATAACGGGCAAGAACCTCGCTTTCGGCGCGAAGCCAGTCCTCTTGCTCGCTGCCGGGCGCGCCAGCTCGTTGCTCGAACAGCTCGTAGGCGCGGCCGCGAATTTCCTCTTCCAGATTGATAGGAACAATATTCTTCTTGGCTTCGACAGCCAGGGCAGGTGCCGCGGCTGAGGTGAAATTGCCGTTACCGCTCTTCTTGGAGTTGCTGCGTGGGGTCCTCGGTTTTGCCATTGGAAAATACTCCTTACCTCGACTTCGTTCAATAGAGAACAAAAATGGTTACCCACAACCAGGCTGGTACGCCACCGAAAGGCAGCACCGAAAACTGTCGCGGAAGATTTGCCACTACAGGGTTTGGAGGGCAAGTTGTTGATAAATATGGTTGCCTGGGGTTCATTCTGCTA
>JBPYDQ010001000.1:0-2905 GCA_051986135.1 Terriglobales bacterium
GGTCGACGGCGCTTAGAAACCTGGAAGGCAGAGCGTCGTAGCTCATTATGATTTTCGAATTTACCTTAGAAGGAATGCTGGCGCAACGCAGCCGTTAAACGGGTGTTTAATGAGCCCACTTTGCCGAACAGCAAAGACAGCCTGGCGCCCACGCACAATAGTTCCCACTCTCGGAAATTAGTGGGCCCCTGACGCGAGCGCTCGCAATGCACACGTCGCAGCGCTAAAAACACAGGTGGTTCGCTGCGCCTTACGCCGCCGGGATAGCTGCCTGCACCCAGAACAGGCGTGCTACTTACTTTGACCGCCCCGAATCGCGGTGGAACCAGCGCACCGCGGAAGAAAGGAAATGGTCGGCCGCATCTGGCATTGCTGCTTGCTGCGTCGTCGCGGCGATGTCTCCACCTGGACCAAACCAGGAGAATAGAAAAACCGGCCAGAATTCCAAAGCGCACAGGCCACAGGACAAAATCGAACATCTTCACGTAAGAAGAATTGCTGAAGACCAGCAACAGGAGGACGCCGAAGAACACGATCCAGGGAAGAGATTTCTTTAGCCTGACTCCCCTCGCGGCCCCCAATTAGCATGACATCGGCGCTGCACCTGTTCGACGGCGATGCCTGCCGAATGAGGATTCGGCGCCGCTGGCGACGCGGGGACCGCCAAGGTTGGATTCTTGACACTCCATTCTTGACTCTGACTGCTGCCAAAGGGCGGTGTTGAGCGCTCGATACGTTCATGCTGAGGTAGGACTGTGGGTTTATGCCGGGAGCCTCGTGCGCTAGGGCAGCGTTGGTGTCCGCTGGATCTGGCCGGTGTTCGCGAGCAGCTTTGGGGCTAATCGGAGCATTGAGAAGCGGCAGAAGGGAATCAAATACCTGGAAAGGGAGACCCGTGACCCAGCGCCACTCGACCCGAATTCAGCAAAGGAGCGAGTCTGCGAAATTGCACGAGAAGCGGCCTTACGCGAGCGGGGGCTTTCGGTCTTTTACGTCAACATTAAAGCTGCGTTAAGATGTGGAGATGCCGACAAAAGATATGAGTGCTAGTACACCCGCACTGAATGATCCAGCGACGGGCCGAGGGCCGTTCCGCGCTCCGAGGGGAACCACGCTTTCTTGCAAAGGCTGGCAGCAGGAAGCGGCGCTGCGCATGCTGCTCAACAATCTGGATCCTGAGGTTGGCGAAAAACCGGAGGACCTGGTGGTGTACGGGGGCACGGGCAGAGCGGCACGCAATTGGGATTGTTTCCATGCCATCGTCAGATCCCTTCGAGCCCTCGAAGGCGACGAGACGCTGCTCGTGCAGTCCGGGAAGCCCGTCGGAGTTTTTCAGACGCACGAGTACGCGCCGCGGGTTTTGCTCTGTAATTCCAATCTCGTAGGTCATTGGAACAACTGGGAGAAATTCAACGAACTCGACCGCGCAGGTCTGATGATGTACGGCCAGATGACCGCCGGAAGCTGGATTTACATCGGGACGCAAGGAATTTTGCAAGGTACCTACGAGACCTTTGCGGCAGCCGCGAGGAAGCATTTCGCCGGCGATTTGAGCGGCAAACTCGTAGTGTCCGGGGGCATGGGGGGCATGGGCGGAGCTCAACCACTCGCGGCGACCATGAACGGCGCAGCCTTCCTAGGAATCGACGTGGACCCAGAGAGGATCAAGCGGCGCGTCAAGGGTGGTTACTGCGATGTGATGGTGACGTCGCTCGATGAAGCCCTGCGGATCCTCAAGAATGCGGTGCGCAAGGGCGAAACGGCCTCGGTAGGGCTGGTAGGAAACTGCGCCGACCTGGTCCCTGAGCTGGCTCGGCGCGGCGTCGTGCCGGATATTTTGACCGATCAAACCAGCGCCCATGATCCGATTGGCGGCTATGTGCCAAACGGAATGACGCTCGCAGAAGCCCTGGAACTGCGCAAGACGAATCCGCCGGAGTATCGCAAAAGGGCGGTTGCCGCAATGGCCCAGCATGTACAAGGAATGCTCGAACTGCAAAAGCTCGGCGCGGTTACGTTCGATTACGGAAACAATATCCGAACCTTTGCCTACGAGGCGGGGGTAAAGGATGCATATGCCTTCCCCGGATTTGTACCCGCCTACATCCGGCCCTTGTTCTGTGAGGGCAAAGGGCCGTTCCGGTGGGCCGCGCTTTCCGGAGAAGCCTCCGACATCGCGCGCACCGACCGCTTGGTGCTCGAAATGTTCCCCGAAAATGAGCATCTGAGGCGCTGGATCACCATGGCCGGGAAGAAAGTAAAGTTTCAAGGCCTGCCGTCGCGAATTTGCTGGCTGGGTTACGGCGAGCGCGACAAGTTTGGACTGGCGCTGAACGATCTCGTTGCCAGAGGGGAGCTAAAGGCTCCGATCGTCATTGGACGTGACCATCTCGATTGCGGTTCCGTGGCCTCGCCGTATCGCGAGACCGAAGCCATGAAAGACGGTTCCGATCCCGTTGCCGACTGGGCGCTGCTAAATGCCTTGATAAACACCGCAAGCGGGGCTTCGTGGGTGTCCATTCACAATGGCGGTGGGGTCGGGATTGGATATTCGCAGCATGCCGGACAGGTAACCTGCGCCGATGGCACCAAGGGGATGGCCCAGCGCATCGAACGGGTGTTGCGGAATGATCCGGGTATGGGCGTTGTACGTCATGCCGACGCCGGTTATCCGGAAGCGATTGAATTTGCAAAGCGGTCTGGCGTCAAGGTGCCAATGCTCTGAGTTCGGCAACCAGGGGACCGGCGGGGTGCAACCGCCGGAGGACGGAAGCCGATAGCGGCAGATGGCGCAACAAAGGGCGGGTATCACGAGTCGAGGGAGTGAGAGATGTACACAGTGCTGGGTGCGACGGGCAACATTGGATCTGTCGTCACAAGGATACTTTTGGGCAAGGGAGAGAGG
>JBPYDQ010001001.1:0-7088 GCA_051986135.1 Terriglobales bacterium
AATGCAAATCCGCGCGGCTGGCCCGAATAACCATCCTTCACAATGGTCACTTGATCCACCGGACCATGCTTTGCGAACAACTGGCGCAACGCGTCTTCTGTAGCCTGAAAGTCTAAGTTTCCAACGAAAAGCCTTTTCATAGGAACCCTCTTTGATGAGCTATTTGAGTGTGGCTGAAATTCGGCGGATCGGAGGGTTGGGCAGACGCCGCGTCTTCGAGGTCAAGCCGTATCTGGCGAACAGTCAAACGCGGCCAAAGTATACACCGTAGTCGCCCAGAGGATGTGGATTTCTGATGCAGCGGAGCGCAGCACAATAGCGTAAGCTCTTAATATGTCTGATTAAGGCTAGGTGGGGGGTAATGAGTGTGGCTGAAGTTAGATTGCAACAAGGCGAGTCCTTGGAGAACGCCCTCCGTCGGTTCAAGCGCAAGGTTCAGACGGAGGACATCATTAGAAACGTAAAGCGTCACTCCTATTACCTGAAGCCCGGCGAGAAGCGGCGAGTGAAGCAAGCTTTGGCACGAAAGCGTGCTCGGAAAAAGAGTCGCAGAGAGCCGGATTAGGATATTCAGGGTATTCGCTTGTGGAATGGAAGCGACAACTCGCAAGGTACTGAACAAACGCGCTGATCGTTCTGGTGATCCTAGGGGCTGTGTGGCTGTATTTCGCTTTCGCTCCTCGGGCAAATTGATTAGCGCCCTACAATGCCCCGCGCTTGCTCCGGTTCAGTCGGATCCGGTTCCCATTGTGTGCAGGTGCAGCTTTGGAACGAAGGGGCACGTTGAGCACCGGCGACGACCATCAAAGTGGATCACCTGATGCTGTCGTGATAAACCCAAGCTCGTTCATTGCATTCGGTCGACACCGACAGAGACGCAATCGATCAAAGAGAACGATTTGTAGTGTTTCGCCAGCACCGGCGTAAACACCCAAGCAACAACATGGCGAGTGTCGGTCTAGGCAAAGATCCTCGCGGCGAAGGCGGTACTTATTCTCCGCCGCGATCTGTGCGTTTCTTGATTGTTACATTCATCACGAAGACGAATGCACGTACTTACCTTACCGCGCAGCCACGCCTTGAGCGCCTGCGGGCACTCCAGGCGCCGAGTTCACTGGTATCAGGCTGCCATCGCTTTCGACACGAAAGCTGTCGACCATGCCTTTTGTCGCCTCTCTGACATAGAGAAAGCGGCTGTCATCGCTTAAGGCCATGTCGATAGGTGCGGTCCCAGTGCCAGTATTGGCGGCAACCGCATTGAGCAGAGTCAACGAGCCATCTTGCGACACCAGATAGCTCGAGATGTTGCCGCTTCCCGTGTTCGTCGTGAAGGCATAACGCTGGTTCCTTGTGACTACTACCCAGCAGTTCGCCTTCTGACCGTCCGAAAGTGTACCTGTGAGGAGTATAAGGTGAGCGTCGTCACCGACGTCATAGGAGGACAGGGCGCTCGGCCCCGCCTCCGAAACGATGGCGAAATCGCGATCAGCAAAAGCAAAGCCGAAAGGTGTTGCTCCGCTTGATTTCGTCACGGTTCGATCCTGGGCAAAGCCTTCGTCGTCGACCGTCCATGTGTCAATTTGATTGGTGTTCTTCTCGGTCACCATCAAAACGTCGCCATCGGGTGTGAACGACACCTGGGCGGGAGCGGATCCGTCGCCTCCAGCCAAGGGCCGCCCGGAACCGGCGAGATGGACGAGATGTCCGCAGGGGTTGAGGAGGAATCCCTGGATGTTGGGAGTGCCGCCCGCGTTCAGCACATACAACAAGTTGCCATTCACCGCGAGACTCACCGGCATGGTGCCGTCCGATGGCTTGCGATCAATCAATTGGAGACTTAAGCCACTCACGCGAAATACCGAGACATCGTTGCTGCCTGCATTCACCGCGAACAACAGCTGATGCATCGACCCAAGCATAAGAGAACGCTGAGACCCAAGCGGGTCCCCTCCGGTGCCTGCGCCCCTACCGCCAGTCAAGAAACTACCGGAAAGGGTCAGGGCGCCGTCATTTGCCCGCGCGTAGACCAGCACGGAATTTGCACGTTGATTCGTCAGCACATAAACCGCTCCTGTATCGCCCTGCGCCGCCGCTTTTGCCGTTATGCTCATAAACGAAGCAACTGTCAGGAGTGAAAATGCACACCACGTGATGAGGGCTTTCGTTTCCTTCATTGTCTTGGAACCTCCGTTCAAGGTGGGATAGATGGGGAAAAATGAATTGTCGACGGGCAGCTGGGTGCTGCACCTTCGGCTTGCATCTTCTCCATATCCAATGTCGTCCAATCCCCACGAATCCCCCTCGCCGGGGCGCGAATTTTCTAAGAGCGGTGTCCGCCGCGAAGATCGTATGACAAATTGATCGATCCGTTATTTTTCCATCGTAAGCCGTTCCATTTTTGATCCAGATTTGGAGGTTGCTTGAAACTCGGAGTCGTGCCGCTCGTTGATCTTCTTTCTTTTGACCGGCGTCGCTTCCGCACAACCGTTGGTAAAACAGTCGAGTCTATGTGGCAGGGATGGGAGGTATGGCAACACTCTCCGGCAACGGCAGCGCGATCGTTACTCCGTCTTCGGCTCAACTACGTTAGTTTGCAGACCGATTACGTGCGGAATCGCAATAACATTGCGCTGGTGTCAACGTCTGAGGGGCCGAACTCGGCCAATTTTTTTTGCGAACCGGAGTCGATCACACAACAAGCATTCCTGGCGAATGTGCTCGTCCATTTTCGAAGGCGAAGCAGCCGCATCCGGCCATACGTTTCAGAGGGAGGGGAGTGGTCCCCCATACTCGGCTCTCCGGGGGGGCGATCGTCGAGGGCAGCCGGGTTCTTCCTGCTTCGAGGACCGCTAGGTATGGATCAACTTGGCGGAGCCCATCGGGACTCGGTAGTCGAGCGACAACCCCAATCAGTCCGACAAAGACGTAGACAACCCCGATCGTAGCCGCGCTGGTCGCCGACCACATGCCGAAGCGCCAATCGGTCTGAGTCCACTGGCTCATACTGAACTCGATTTGGGGACGACTTCTGGAATTCGAAGATAGAATACTCTCCGGCTGTCAGGTATCAGCATGAACCGAGTCCTTGCGGCATTTTTCATCGTCCTTCTCGTTTCCAGCGCCATATCGGGCTTCGTCTTCTGGTCGATGGGCAAGCCCTGGTTCTGGAAAAGGGCGATCCGTCGATTCGAGAAGTCCGATCTAGCACATCCACCCAAGCCCGGTGTCATTGTTTTCACGGGTAGCTCAAGCGTCAATTTCTGGAAGGGTCTAAGTCACGACATGGCACCGCTGAACGTACTCAATCGTGGCTTTGGCGGGTCACAAATGGCACATGTTGTCTATTACGCTTCGAGGATCGTTCTGCCCTATTTTCCTCGCAGCGTTGTGGTTTACGCGGGTGAGAACGATCTTGCGTGGCCGTGGTCGAAAAGTCCCGAAACTGTACTGCGCGATTTTCAGGAATTCGTGGATTTGGTGCAGAGACAATTGCCGACCGCATGGATTTACCTCATATCAATAAAGCCGACGCCAAGGCGATGGAAGCTGTGGGAAAAACAGCGACGGACGAACCAAATGATCGAGGACTTCTGTCGAGCGAAACCGCAGGTGCAGTTTGTAGATGTCGCTAGCGAGATGTTGAGTTCGACGGGGAAACCTCGCCGCGACCTCTTCAAGTGGGATGGTCTCCATCCGAGTAAAGAGTGCTACGCGCTGTGGACATCAATTCTCCGTCCCATTCTGATAAAGCGGTTCGCCGCGACGGAGATTGCGTCGTCTGCGACTAATCGGAGTGATTCCGGAGAAAAGGGGTGTGCGGGCAACAGAGTATGAAATATCAAATTGTTTACGCACTTCAGAAATACTTGCTCAACCCGCCAATCAAGCTCGCGCTCGCGATGGGTCTGCCGCTGCCGGGATATGCATTGCTCGAAACCAAAGGACGTGCGGTACTTCCCAGGAATTCGCAGATCAGAGCGACGGCGGAAACCTAACTCGCCGACTGATCATGCGCGGAATGGTAAACGGTGGGTTGAGACTTCCTCGGCGGCGCGATCCCCAGAGTATCGACCTCTTTGGACTTCTTATGCGTTTTGCCCCATTTTGCCATGAGAGTCAAAACGGGGACGAGAGTTCGTCCATAAGGAGTGAGCGAATACTCGACCCGCTCCCATCTTCGCCCGAAACTCTTGCGCGTGATGATGTGATCCCCCTGCAGTTCGCGTAATTGCTCGGTGAGCACCTTTCTCGTAGCCTCCGGCGCTTCCCGGCGCAACTCGCCAAACCGAAGACTGCCTTGTTTTAGAGCGTTGACGATGATGGGTTTCCATTTGCCTTCGATTACATCAATGGTTGCTCTGACGGGGCACTCGGCAAGCCGCATATCGAACTCCGGTTACAAAATTGTGCCTACTGGACTAGACCATCGGTTTGTGAGAATCATGGATCGAACAACTGCAGAATAGCGCAAGTGGCAGCGTAATTTCCCCAATCCTGGTGAGTAGCTATGAGGATTATCGCGTTCGACAAATTTCGCCCTGGGGTGACGATGGAGCAAGTCACACCACACCTTCCTCAAGAAGTATCCAACGTTTGGAGGCTGTGGAAGGCAGGTGTTGTTCGGGAAAACTATGCCCGGGCGGACGAACCTGGCGTTGTAATTATCTTCGAGGTTCCGGACGTGGCCACTGCTCGCCGATATACTGACGACTTTCCCCTGAGCAAGGCCGGCCTGCTGGAGTGGAGTTTTATCGCCCTGCAGGTGCCTTTACCGATTGAAGCACTATTCCGTAACGATGTTGACTTAAATCAGCCTTATGACCGCACCCTGGGTCAGTTGGAATGAACCCCGGCTATGACAGAAGCTTATGGACTCTCAATTCCCGATCAACTCTCTGAAGTGTGCACGCCAACACGCTGCGCACTCATCATTTACGACATGCAGAAAGGTGTGGTTCCTCAAATTAGTGCCGGCCCCGATATCGTTCTAGTCTGCGCCAAGCTGCTAGAAGCCGCGCGGGCAGGTGGTTATCGGATCTTCTTCACCCGTCATTTTTTCCTTCCGAATGCCGTCGCAGGGGTTGGTCAGTTACGTCGCGCTATGGTTTGGCAACGGAAGAAAAATCCCGAGGAAACAAAGCCCTTTTTTCTCCAGGGCTCAGCACCGTGGGAAATCGTCCCTGAGCTGTCGCCGCGCGCAGGAGAAGTCGTCATCGACAAAATCACAATGTCTGCATTCGAGGGGACATTTCTGAACTTGGCAATGAGGGACGCACGCCTGGATTCCTTCATAGTTGCGGGGATTGCCCTTGAAGTCGGGATTGGCCCGACGGTCAGACACGCCTTGGATCTCAACCTATGTCCAGTGCTAGTCACGGACGCTTGCGGCTCCAAAACCACTGAGGCGCGGGAACACACGATGGCCACACTTAACGAAACTGGTGAAGTCTTCGCGTTTTCGTCTGGCGAGGTTATCGCTTCTATGAAGACCCACTGATCTGAGATTCACGACGACTTTTCCACAGAAATAGCGTCAAACCTAGGGCAATAGCTGCTGCCAATAGAATCTCCCCTCGCTAGACTATCGCTAGAGGTCCTTATGATGACAACCCCAGCCATTACCATCAAGAATGAAATCCGGGAGTTAATCCAACTTCAAATCGAAATGTTCGACAGCGTCATCCCTTGACCTCTTCCGAACTCATAGAGTGTTCCTACCGCGCCGAACGAATAAAACAGCTTGGTCACGAACTTGATCGGATTGGCGGAACTGCGATTCTCGAAAAGAGGTTCGGGATGGCGGCTTAGGCTCACTGCTGCAACTGCATTGCCAGCGAGCGGCGGACACGAGCGACTGCTCTGTCACGGCGATTGCTCAGTCAGACACTGGCCCTCCTACTGTTCCCGTACTTGGCGATCTTCACGAAGGCTTCTGAGAACCTAGCCAGCCAGCGTGACCTCAAACGATCCTGTATTGTCGTGCATCAGACCCTTTGCTGAGAGGGCACGACCAAGTGCGAGGATCGGTCGAAACATCCAGTACTTCCGCCGAAAGGCAGCCATCGCCCGTTCGTGCTCGGCGCGGTCGGTGAGGAAACGAGCCGTGCCGCTGAAATTCTCGCCGCCAATAGACAGCTTGACCTGCGCCGTCTTCTGAACGTTGCGCACCCACTGGCGGTTCACGTTGGCGGTGCCGATGTAGAGCCTGTCGCCATCCATAACGAACCAGATCGTAACTTGGTGAGGCGTCCCAGTCTTGCGTCCATAATGGGTCAGCCTAGTCGTCCGTTTTCCGGCTACCCGCCTTAGTCGCGCAAGTTCGGTCGATTCCATAAGCTCTCGCTAGGGATGCTGCTCGATGACACTACCATAGCCAGTTCGGCTTGGTGCGCTTGTGTGTGAGAAAATTTCACGAGAAACATGAGACCGCCGTTTCGTTCCAAACAAGACGTGATCATCAATGCTGCGTTAGAAACGGTGTGGGAATTCAGCATGGACATCACGAAAATTCCCTCGTTCCACCCTCGTGTAGTGAAAGTGGAATTACTATCTGATTTCGAGGGCCACCAGGCAATGTGCTTAGACCGAACTCGGGACAACTCGCTCACCAAACTCGGCCATTACGAAATCCTCGTTCTCCTAGGTGCTGGAGGCATGGGAGAAGTCTACCGGGCGCGCGATCCGCAGCTAGGGCGCGATGTTGCCATCAAAGTCCTGCCCGCCTCGTTCTCGTGCGATCCGGATCGTTTGCGCCGTTTCGAGCAAGAGGCTCGAGCCGCGGCAGCGCTCAATCATCCGAACATTTTGGCGGTTTATCAGATGGGAACTCACGAAGGCGCGCATTACTTGGTTTCTGAGTTGCTGGAGGGAAGCACGCTTCGCGATCACCTGCTGCGCGCGCCCGTACCAGTTCGCAAAGCAGTTGACTTCGCCATCCAGACGGCCCATGGATTGGCGGCTGCCCACGACCAGGGAATCGTGCATCGCGACCTGAAGCCTGAGAATCTGTTCGTCACGAAAGATGGACGAATTAAGATTTTGGACTTTGGACTCGCTAAGTTGATCGCAGTCCCCCAAGCCTCCGACCC
>JBPYDQ010001002.1:0-7031 GCA_051986135.1 Terriglobales bacterium
GAATAACTCGGCGTCCTGTCCAGCACCTGCGATGTCGAAGAGATCTTTGACCATCTTCAGTGCGCCGTTGTGATGCTGAATCATGCCTTTTAAAAACAGGCGATCAAAGTCGCCGCCCTTCGCCTTCGCCAACGCCTCCATCTGCTCCGGAGTAAGCATTCCGGGCATCAGCGGCATCATCTCCTTAGAGGACATATTCATACCTGCCATTGTCGCCTTCGGAACCGTCGCCCCTCGCGCCCTCAACCAGTGCTTCATGAACTTGATTTCGTCTGTTTGAGAGCTACTGATGCGCGCACCCAGCGAATGCAGGTTCTGATTCCCCGTATTGGACGGAATCATCGCGGTCATCTCCACGGCTTGCGCATGGTGCAGGATCATGCCCTGCATGAACTGCACGTCCGCTGCTGACAGCGACGGAAGGACTCCTTTGGTCGAAGATGGCAGCACCTTGGTGGGAGAGCCAGGGGCACCCGGCTGTACCACCACTGATTTTGGTGGATTCCCTTTCTCTGCCCGGCCGCGGTAGGAGAAAAAGGTAAGGCAAAGCATTCCAACGGCCAAACCAACTGTGGGCCTTCCAGGTATCCGCGGAAACAGTAATTTGTAGACTTTCCCCAGGGAACCATGATTGGAATGTCTTGGCATCGGCTGCAGACCCATCTGTTCACGTTAAGGGCTCGGCCTTCCAGAAGTCAATCCCTACGGCCTGTTCAGGAACATCGAGCGATTCTCGCGGTCGGCTGCACAACTTAGCTGCGACGGATCGGACGGCACAGAATTGGCTATCGCTTCGAGCGTTTCTCGAAACAAGCAAGATAACCCCGTCGTTTTTCGCGAGCGCCCAAGAAATCTAAACGGGACGCGAACCGAACCGGTCTTTATTCTAGAGTTCCGCCGACTTGGCCGATCAGTACCCGAAAGTTGGTTTGAACAAAGCGAGTGCTGCAGAGGTACAGGGATAAAAAGGTCACATGGCCTAATTAATCGTGGACGAACTGTGCAATTGATGAGGGTAGGCCCCTCGGGATTGGCTTTCAGGAGTAGGTCTCAAACCACCTTCAAGCTGCAGCGGTCAAAAGCAATTGGATGTGTGCGTTGAAGGAAAAGCGCGAGGAAAACTTGTGCAGGTGCGTATCTGAAGACGAACGAAAGTGAACCTGTCGATGACGCGTCGTTAGAACCAGGTGTCGCCGAAACCAGGTATGGAACGATTTTCTCCGCCACAGGACGGTTTGAGAACTGTATTCGCATAAACTGCGGCCATGCACGGTTCCGAAACTCATGGACCGCGCCCTGCTGAGATCAGGGCAGCTGTGCGAGAAGGTTGTTCTAAATTAGCTCTCAACGCCGTCTGTGTCCGACCTTCGAGTCGCCACGATTGTACTGCTGAAACTGCTTTCTTTATTGCCGCTCTCACCCTCGAAAGACAGACCCTCTGCGAAGATCCATCGCAAGAAAATTACCGCAATTAACAATTGCGAGACATTTTCCATGGCAAGCAGCAGCTATCGTTCACGCATTCCTTTGCAGCATGTCAAACGGCATTCGTACAAAGTCGAGCAGGAGCGATGTATATGCGCCGTCAAATCGTCTTTCCCGCAGTTGCAGGTTTGTTCGTAACAATATCCTTCGCGGCAGCCAGTTTTGCACAGCACTCCGCGGTGACGCTGCCGTGGTCTACCCATGCTCATGATGCGCAGCACACAGGGATTTCGGGCTTCGCTGGCCAATCTCTTCACCGAATTCGCTGGACCACGAAAGTTGATTTGCACCCGGTGCTCCAGTTTGGCGAGTTGCTCATCCACTATGGTTCTCCGCTAGTAACCGAGAATAATACCGTGATTGTTCCCGTAAAGACGGGTGACAACAGCTTCAAGGTTGAGGCCCTCAAGGGAACTGACGGCTCCGTGCTCTGGACACAACATACGGACTACCAGGTGCCGGGTGCTGGCTTCACTCCGAGTTTTGGACCCGTTTTATCGAAACACCGTCTGATCATGCCCGCAGCGGGTGGCACCGTCTTGGTGCGCCGAAACCCTGACCAGGCAACTGGAGCCACCACACGGCTGGCTTTTTTCGGGTTAAACAACTTCCGCGCTGATCCGAACGCGTATAAGAACAACATCAGGATCAATACTCCGATTACAGCGGACAGAAAAGGTAACGTTTATTTCGGGTTTTTGGTCCTGGGGCCGACTCCGTTGGGTTTACAGAGCGGGCTGGCACGTATATCGGCTGACGGCCAGGGCACGTGGGTGTCAGCGTCTTTTGCGGCGAACGATTCTGGCGTCTCAAAGGTCGCGATGAATTGTGCTCCCACTCTATCGGCGGACGGGCGCATCGTTTACGTAGCGGTGAACAGTTTCGATTTCGGATTCGGGTATCTGCTGGCGCTGAACAGCCAAACTCTGCTGCCGATCAACAGCGTCCGCCTGACTGATCCGCAATCAGGATTCGATGCAACCATGGCGGATGAAAGCAGCGCGAGTCCCACCGTTGGACCCGATGGCGATGTGTATTATGGTGTACTGGAGAATCCCTTTCCGGATCACAACGATCGAGGATGGCTGTTGCATTTCAGCGGTGACCTGACACAACAGAAGATTGCCGGCAGCTTTGGATGGGATGATACGGTTTCCGTTGTACCGGCGTCGTTGGTGCCATCCTACCATGGATTATCGTCTTACTTGTTGATGTCGAAATACAACAATTACGCCAACGTCGGCGGCGATGGAGTCAACAAGATCGCCATTCTTGATCCGAATGCTTCCATGCCCGATCCGATTTTGGGGAACCCGGTGATGAATGAGGTCCTCACGATCAAAGGTGTAACGCCTGACCCGAACTTTCCCAATCTGCCTGGTGCGGTTCGCGAATGGTGTATCAATACGGCGGTTGTCGACCCATTCACGAAGTCGGTCATGGCCAACAGTGAAGACGGAAAGCTGTACCGTTGGGATCTGACGACCAACTCTTTCTCCCAAGTCATTACCTTGACGGGAGGGCTGGGCGAAGCCTATACGCCGACCTTGATCGGCAAGGACGGCACCGTCTACGCAATAAATCGCGCAGTGTTGTTCGCGATCGGAGACTAAGGCTGAGCAATTTCCTGTGCGTCGCATTAGCCATTGATACTGGGCGCCGCGTGGGTTTCACGTCCAGGCGTGGCTGGCGCTCGGCAGCTGGACTGAGGCGCAGTTATCCGATTGATGATCGTCGATGCCAGACCTTGGTGTGAGAAGGTTTGGAAATGCTGCTCAACCTAGCAGAAGATATTCAGGTTGTCGGTCGCGCAGCCGACGGATCCGATGCCTTGCAGCGCACGAAAAATTGTAATCCGGACGTGCTCCTTAGGGATGTGCGGATGCCAAAAATGAGTGGCATCGCACTCCTGAAGCATTTAAAAACGAGGGCGTGAAAATTCCTGTGATTCTGCTTACAACTTTTGACGACCACGCGACAATGCTGGGGAATCTGCTGGGGAGTGAAAGGCTATCTGCTGAAAGATGTTTCCCTCGCAAGGCTGCCTGAAGTAGTTCGCCTGGGGGCCGCATGATCAGCTCGCTCATTACTGAAAGGCTGCTCCAGGGACTCGAACAGGCGCGCCCCCGCCACTGGATGAAGAATACGGCGAAGCATTGACAGTGCGCGGGGTTGAAATCATGGTTTTAACGACCGGAGGATGACATTCGGCAAACGCGTGTTGCTGCAGTCGGGTGGCCATCTTTCGCTCACCGGCTGCCTTATCTGCTTGCATGTCGCCACTCCGCTTTCACTTCAGCCGGCAGGTTATTTAGGTGACTCAGAAAGCCGACAACTCTCCAGATATTGTCATCTGGCATCAAAGTTTGCCAAGCGCCCATACCCGTATATCGCACTCCGTGCTTAACAATCCAAAATAGCTGCCACTCGGGTTTAATCGGAAGCTCCACATCAAACTGTGGTACGCGAGGATAGAATCCGCTTGTGCCCCATCGGCTGGGGTTGGCAGCATCGCCATGGCAGCCCGAGCACCCATCGCGGTAGAGTCTGAGGCCTAACCTCAGGTTGTCGCTGGTGGGCGGAACTGGATTTTGTAACTTCGGCGCTTGTCGGGCCACTGCTGAAGCTAACGCCCTGCGGCCGATTAGGGTCTCCCAGCGGGGCGGATCGGAGGTTGAAACAATGGGAAGATATCCGAACCAAAGAACGACTGCCGCCACAACAAGAACCCCGAAAACTCCCCCCAGCAAGCCACAAACGAATATGCGCATAAACCCTCGTAAGGTTGTTCCTACGAAATGGAGGATTTTATTTTTGGGTTGACTATATTCGACTGACGTAAGAGGCCGATTAAAGTCTCAAAACCCGCCCAGCGTCGGCCCCAGTTGTTTCCTAGGCGGCCTTGTTCTTGTTCACGCGCCAAATGATGGTAAGCGGATCGCGGCTTTTCGTTACACTAATCAGACCGCGCTCCTCCAACGCCTTTACTGTGGTTCGGTTGGCAGCTGCGGGACGCATCACTGCGTGGTCTTTGACTCTGCGCAGCAGTAGCCCGCTCCTACGCGAATCGGTTTCGAGCTGGTAACCGTGTTGCATCTGCCAGAGCAAGTCCTGTTCCACCTCTGTTAGTTTCTCCGGAACTTTCCTGGCTTGCTTTCTCGTCCTCATTGGCGACCCCTGACTTTTGATGCCAAAATCCGAACAGGAGCCGCGATTTTCGGCTGATCCCAGGCCACTTTTCTGACGTACGAAGTGATGTTAGGTTTGCTCCTCGCGCGGAGCGAAATCTCAAAACCAGAACAAGCAAAAGGCTAGCGAGCGTCTAGTGCTTGCGGGGCAGTGGGATCGTCTCGAAAACGAATGTGTGCAGCCTTAATGCTCAGCTAAGCTGGCCTGTAATGCAGTCGATGAACGACGGTGCAAACCGCGCAGATAGCTATTCTGACTGCGCCGCCAGTGATTTCAGGCATGCGTGCAGCTGCTCCGAACACTCGCGCCGAAGCGTGGCAGCCACGGACTCTTTGTCGGCAAAGTTGCAGAGAGCGCCAATCGGCGAGCGGCTCGGGTCTGCGCTCGCGTGCACCGTTATGGCTTCATATCCAATTCCCCCAATAATTCGCCGGCCGCCTGCGGAAAACCCGCAAGTCTGCGCGCCGAAGATAGCATGCCCCACCTTGCTCAGCGGTGGTCAGTTGAATTTGCTGCCAAGCGCTCAGCATCAAAATGATCCAAAGCTTTTCTGGTCTCATTTACTCGATAGCCAACACTCAATTGGTATCCCTGCTTGAAACCTAATTCATTTTCGGTCTTGTCATCCTGGCAAAGATCGCCTCAATCACGGCGAAGGTGCCGTGATGTTCGCCTGCTCCAATAGGGAGTGCGCCCGGCGTGGCAACGATTTGACCTGCGGGAAATAGTAGGATAAGGGCGTAGAGAATTCATAGCTCGGATCCTCTCAAGGCTTCACGGCTTATTGCCAACATGTTTGTTTGCGCTGCTCGCAGGAGACAGCACGAAGACATTAAACCTACAACCTGGATTTTGCGGGCACGTGAACATGTTCACGATCGGGCCTTTCGAGTCTCTCCGTTTGCAGGAGATCGCGGCACTTGTTGACGTTCATCCGGTTCGATTGTCTAGAGACTTCGACGCTTTTTCGGTGTAACTCCAGGTGATATCTCCGCCATTTGCGCATTGAGCAGGCGGCGAGGCGAAATCGAGGAGATTGCGGAATCGCCTAGATCGCGGCCACGACAGGATTCGCCGATCAGGCACACCTGGTGCGAATTTTCCGCCGTCATAAGCACATGGCACCATCGGAATATAGAGCCATGATTCGAGGCACGCAGGGGATGCAAGCGCGACCTAACTAGCTCAGCCAAATGAGCGATCGTCGAGATTTGCTGTTCCCTGACCCACGTGCATTCCCTCCTTATGCTGGCGTTCTCGTTCTGCCTGGTATAAGGAAAGTAAAAGCGCTCCCGCGGAAGCGGAAAATACGGAATAGTCCAACGGAGACTTAATGCCAAAGGAAACGGCCATCGCCGTACCGAAAAGGAAAAGCAGGGCGGCTGCGCCGATGGCGGCCCACCGGGTCCAGATACCGATAATCAGAGCGAAACCGAGCGACAATTCGGCGACGGTGGCCGCCCAAGCCAGAAATGGGATGATGGAGGCCGGCATGAAGGAGTTCACTTGCGCCGTGTATTTCTCGAAGTTGGTAAAATTTCCCCAACCGCCGTACTTTCCCCAGAGGCCAAAGCGGTCGGCGACGGCGGAGAGAAAAGCGGCACCAAGCGCAACGCGGGCGTAGAGAATTCCTAACCGCTCAACGGCCAATATGTGCCGGACTGTGCCTGCAGAAGAGCCTACATCTTTGGGTCTGATCGATATCACGGTCGCTTACCTCCAGATGGCAGGGTTTCCCGCCGCGTAACACTAAGCGGCGCGTCGTGGTCGCAAACGAAGTACGCAAGGAACTTCACCGGAGATTTGCTACTCGCATTGGCAGAGATCCTATGAACACTGTTGGGAGCTTCGTAGAAACGTTGGCCAACCTTGCAAGTGGCCTCGGCTTCGCCCTGCGCCTGTGTCCGACGCGCCGCTTTAGATGATGTACCCGATGACAGCGCAAGGTGACTGTGAGGCGGGTAAGACTGCCCGGGTCCGTAGTGACCTCAACGACGGTAGCCTTGAGATTGGCACCATCCAAGTGGGGCAAAACTTGGGAAAAAGCGATTCGAGCTGTTCGGCGGTCTTGTGTCCAGATGTATCGCTAGTGACCTGCGCAACTGTTGTATGGTGGGGCGCGACGGTCATCCACTGAATTAAACCTGTGAGTCCTATCGAGGTTTGAAGAGATGTCATGGTAGGTCTCCGGTTGAGTCGGGTTGATCCAGTTTCGTGGCATGCAGGTACAAAACCAATCTGTTTTGGGCGGCAAGTTTTGGTCCGTAGAAAACGGCTCACGAGCGTCGTCGTCGACACCCCGGACCGTCTCCCGTAATCTACACTACTCTTACCACGAGGACGATATCCTAGGTAGG
>JBPYDQ010001003.1:0-10363 GCA_051986135.1 Terriglobales bacterium
GGCTACAAGATGGTCAAATGGATCGAGCGGATCGAATTCATTGAGTCCGAAAAATCGCTTGGCCAAGGAGAAGGCGGCAAAAACGAAGACGATGAGTATTTCGACCTGCTGCCCAATATCTGATGCAGAATCGCGGTTCTTTCGCGCAGGAACATGCTAGCGCCGACCATATTTTTTCCTTCTTTCGAAAGCTGCGGCTCGATTGGCTCCTGCGTCACTTTCCGCCGCGACTTGTGCGCTCCGTCTACGTGTTTGTGAATGGCTTCATCACGATCGGAGTGCTTGCGCTACTGGCGCTTGTGAGCCAGAACCCCTTTGTCTTTCCGTCGCTCGGACCTACAGCGTATCTCCTGTTCTTTAGCCCTCTTGGCAGGACCTCAAGCCCGCGAAATACCATTTTCGGCCATGCTATTGGCCTCATTTGTGGTTATGTAGCATTCGTTGCCACTGGCGCCGGAGCACTTCCATTCGGAGTGCATCCAGGAATTTTCTGGCCAAGAATCCTGGCAGCGGCTCTTTCGCTCTCGGCGACGGGGGCGTTCATGGTTCTTCTCGATGTTAGTCATCCGCCTGCAGGCGCCACGACGCTGATCGTCTCTCTCGGGATTATTTCAAAACCGCGTGAATTGGCCATTATCGAGGTGGCGGTGTTCTTGCTCGTTGCCCAGGCTCTGGCGATCAATCGACTAGCAGGATTACCGTATCCGTTGTGGAGTGTTCCTGCTCAGATCAAGGAGTGAAGAAAACCCAGGCGGTTCAAACCCTGTAGCGCAGGGTGGAAACGGAGAACACGATGGCCAATATGCTGTCGGCCAGCAGTCCGCGACCCGTTTGGTTGGTCCGCCTGTTTTCCTGGCGCGACCGTACCCGTGTCTCCGAGACTAAGGAATTCTGCCCCATCGCGCGTTGCGGCCTGCAGCGCCTGTAGCGGCGTGAAGCCAGCATCGACCAGCAAGGCAAGCTCGTCGTGCAGGCTGGAGCCGTAATACAGATAGGGAACGCCGCCGCTGTCGGTACCAGCGAGGAACCGTACCCCGGCTCCATACGCGGCGCGGGTGATCCGAGGCTTCGTCTGAAGGTCTCGTTTTCGCGACTCAACGTAGGGGGAATGTCGATGTGGACGATACGGTTGTGCCCCCAACCGTCGCGCGTCTGTGCATCCATGTACTGCAACCGCGCGGCGTACTGCAACCGCGCGGCGCCATAGAGGGCGGTGTCGCCGATCGAAGCGTAAGCGTGCGGCACCGACACGTCGGCACCAGCCACGTGCCGTTCTGTTTCAGGCGGGCGAACAGCGTCGTCGCACGCTTCTGGTCGTACGTGTCGGCGAGCTGATCAATCTCATCGGCGATCCGCATCGGGATCTTCATCATCGCGCCCGGCTCGGCTGGCTTCCCGATCCGCTCTAGCCGCGCCTGGCGGAAACGATCGCCTCGCGGCGAGATCACGTAATCGAGCCTGTCGAGGTGCTCGATGGTCTTCTGCCTCGCGTCCGACGCCTCCAGCGCCGTAACCGAGAGCGGCACATGACTGACGAGGGGGATCTGTTGTCTCTTGGCTTCGTCCGCGAGGCCGAAGAATGCCGCCCGCGGCACGTTGTCGTTCACCTTGATAAAGTCCCAGGCATCGGATTGCAGCTTGTCTACCGTCGCGCGAGCCTCAGCTTCCATCTCGATCACCACAGATTGATCCGCGTGAATCGGCGTAGGCCCGTCTACCCGAGGCCCGCACGCAATCAGGCTGGGCCCGACCCGCATGCCGTTGTGCAGCTCTTCGCGCCAGCGTTGAGGCCCTCGGGATTCCCGCACCATGTTCCGTACGCCAGTCACCCCGTTGGCCAGAAACAGCGGGAATGCCAGGTCTGCCTCCCAGACGTGCACATGCATGTCCCACAGCCCAGGAATAAGGAATTTCCCGTCCGCGGGTACGACGCGTGAGCCGCGCGGCGGCGAAACGTATGACGCAATCTTCTCGATCCGGTTGACGCGCATCAGCACGTCGACGGCTTTGCGCGGTTCGACACCAGTGGCGTCGATGACGGCGACATGTTGCAGCAGCAGAGCTGGATTCCGTACCTGACTGATCGAAGCAAGACCGAACCTCAGCGCCGAGGCAAGGCTGACCACAAGTTTCTAGTCATTCAGGCGTAGACTCCGGGGCCTGCAGTTTTGTTCCGCGCATCGCCCGTGCTCGCTGCCCGCTCACCTGGACTTACGGGCGAGCCGGAAGTTAAGAAGAAGTGATCGCAGCTTCCGGTTGGCCGACAAACCCATTCTCTTCTCGATGCACCTCTGCCAGACCTCAAGAACTTGGCCGTGCGACTCACGACTTCAGCTAGCAATGTCGCGTTGACACTCTGAGAAGCAACTGGAACGCTAACGAGGGGGGTGAAATGGTTTTCCGCCGCTCTTCTCACTCAAAGGCTCGGGACTCTCGATATCTAGATTGACGACAACGGGATCCTGACCGCTCCTGACGATTACGGCTTCACAAGGGACGTCTGGGCGGGCATTGATTTCCTGGTGTGGGACGTAAGGCGGAACATAGATGAAATCGCCGGGTTCGGCTTCGTCGCAAAACTCTAGTCGATCTCCCCAGCGCATCCGCGCACGGCCACGGACGACGTAAATTACCGTCTCCAGGTCGCCATGATGGTGCGGACCAGTTTTGGCGTGAGGCTCGACTACTACAGTACCGGCCCACAACTTATTTGCGCCAGTACGCGCATAAGTAATCGCAGCAGCGCGTGTCATTCCGGGGGTCTGAGGCGTGTTTGAGTCCAGCTCTCCCGCATGCACTATCTTTACGCCGTGTTCCTTCCAGTCCATAGTCATCCTCACTGTCCCAAGGGAACTCGTTTCCGACGGAGTATCCTTCCTCAGCGTTTCGGACGCAAGTAGGTGATGATCAGCCAGAAGACGGCGAAGTCATAAGGAAATTGGTGTCCGGTCGAAAATGGGGCCGGTTCCCAGATAACGGCGATGAGTCAGTTGAAACGTTGCGAACAGAAGGGGTGTCAAGGTCAGAGTTGCCGACAATACACGACCCGGCTGTTTTTCTGATCATTTAGCGCTATCGAAGCAGGGGCTTGTTCTAGCCGAATCCTTAAAAAGCACGATAGCATTACGCCGTCTCTTGTAGTAGCATTGCCGTGGTGAGTAGGAGATCATGAACGAACCACGTCTTTCCAAAGCCGAAACCCGCATTCTGGAGCAGTACTGGAAACTCGGGACCGCTTCGGTGCGCGAGATCCTAGAAAGCCTCCCCGAGGATGAACGCGTTGCTTACACCACTGTGCAGACGCTCGTCTATAGACTTGAGGAGAAGGGCGCCATAAAGAAGGTGAAGAAGATCGGCAATGCCCAGCTCTTTCAGCCAGCCATCAATGAAAGCCAATATCGCAGCCGCCTAGTACGCGATTTGCTCGATTTGTTCGGTGGCTCGCCGCGTCTGCTCGTCTCAAACCTGCTCGAGAATGGCGCCCTCACTTTACGGGACCTGAAGTCACTGCAGAGTGCGGCTCGCAGCGATAAGAACGGTCGTACCCGTGGAGTCAAACGTGCATGAACATATCGCACGCGCGCTGTACTACTTCAGCGTTCACCTGCTGTATGCGTCCACGGTCGCTCTTGCCGCGTGGGTGCTGACGATCATCCCTGGAGCCAGCGCCACTGCGAAATATTGGATCTGGGTTCTGACCGCATTCAATTTCGTGCTGCCGGCGGGAGCGTTCATCGACAAGCTTTGGGCGCTGCACTTGACCTGGGCCACACCCCTCGGGGCTATTGGGGGGCCGATATGGGATATGACTGAAGGCCGCAGGGCTGTGGTGCCTGGCGTGATTTGGATAGCTGGCGCATTATTCATGCTTATGCGATTGGGCTCGCGCCTACGGACAGAGCGTCGCGAGGCCCAGGCGCCGGCCTCTCGGAGTGATCGTGGTATCGCGTCTCGGCTCGAAACAGCTGGCATCCCCGTAAGCTTTGAAGGCCATCAGGGTCCCGCAGTTCGCGGAGTTCTTTACCCTCGTATCGTGCTCCCCACCGGTCTCGATCGGTTACTCAATCAGCGAGAGTTCAACGCTGTCCTACTTCACGAACTTGCCCACGCAAGAAGGCACGACAATCTGATCCGTCTCCTCTACGAAGTTTCGTTATGCGCGTTGTGGTTCCACCCTCTCATCTGGCTCGCTGGAGCGCGGATGGCACTGTACCGCGAGCTCTCCTGCGATGAATCTGTCATCAGGCGTGCGCACGGGCAAGCACTGGTTTCAGCACTCGCCAAACTTGCGGTCCCCGAACAAGCGCTATTTCTACAAGCAACAGCGTCATCGCATCTGAGCTACCGCCTGGCCCGCCTGGCCGGGTCGGCACAAACGACAAACCGCGCGCCAAGCCTGCTACTGACATCGATATTTGCGGCCGTCATGGCGGCCGGCATCTACGGAACAATCGCGCATACCGCCTGCTGTTTTCTGCTAAAGCGATGATTGCTGCCTAGCCTCATCGGTAAATAACGAGGGGCTGTCGCCTCTACTTGCAATACTACCGTATAGTGTAGTAGTATTACCGAGGTATGTAGTAGGCAAGGGGCAGCATGCAGATCCTCATGTGCCAGGCTCTCGAGTTTCTTGAGCAACTGCCATTAACTTGCCGGCGAAAGATCGCCAAGTTCTTTGCGCTCGTGCTCCTGGCGTTGGTTTCGGTGCAACTGAGCGCCCAATCTACCGCTCCCATCACTCTGGTCAAGGCCGGCCGACTGCTCGACCCACGCACTGGGAATGTCCTCGCGCCTGCCTTGGTTATGATCGAAGGCGAAAAGATCAAGCAGGTTGGATCGCCCTCGCAAATAGGTGTTCCCGACGGGGCGAAAGTCATCGACCTGGGCGTCGCGACCCTGCTCCCGGGATTAATCGATAGCCACACCCACCTGTTCCTCGATATCGTTGTGCCTCCTAAAGCGGAAAGTCAGCGCCATTCCAACGGAGAGTTTGCGCCCGGACTGTTGCTGGCCATCGTGGAATCTCCGAGCAAGCGCGCGTTGATGGGCACACAGTTGGCCCGCGAAGACCTGGAGAGCGGTATCACCACGGTTCGCAACCTGGGTCACTCGGGAATTGACGGCGACACAGAGCTGCGCGATGCGATCAATACAGGCCGTGTCCCTGGTCCAAGAATGCTGGCTTCCGGACGCAAGCTGATCACGCGCGGCGAATACGTTCAGAACCTCAATCCCGCCCTAGCTGAGGTAATCCTCCAGCAGGAGTTCTTGTTAATCGACGGGACCGACCGGGCTCGGGAAGCAGTCCGGCAGAATGCGTTTCAAAACGTTGATGTGATCAAGGTCTCGGCCGACGAGAACCTCACGGTTCCGGAACTCGTAGCAGTAGTCGAAGAGGCACACCGTCACCACCTGAAGGTTGCCGTTCACGCCATTGAGACTGCCAGCATACAAACCGCCATCGATGCCGGCGCAGACTCCATCGAGCATGGCAACTTTGTGACCGACGAGCAGCTTAGGCAGATGCGGGACAAGAATATGTTCCTCGTGCTGACGCCCACATTTTATGGTGGCTTCTTTCTGAAGATCACCCAACCCAGCATCGTGGTGTCACCTGCCATGCTTGCTGATGAGAAGGCCTCTGTCGCACGCCGCAATGAACGATATTCACGACTCGTTCAGCGAGTATTGAGGTCGGGGGTGAGGTTCGCAGCTGGATCGGATATGTGCTGGTTTTATCCAGGCAAGACGCGTGGGCAAGCGAGCACTGCTACCTTTGTGAATCTGCGCGACGCGGGAATGCCCGCCCTCGATGTCATTCGTGCCATCACCGTCAACGCAGCAGAGGTGCTGGGCTGGCAGGACCGCGTCGGTGCAGTTGAACCCGGAAAATTCGCCGACCTGGTCGCGGTAAGCGGCGATCCGATTGCCGATATCACAGAGCTCGAAGGGGTTCGCTTCGTGATGAAGGATGGACAGGTGATCCGAAATGATTTTGCCGTTCACTGATTGCTCAGAGAACAGGAGAGATTCGAATGAGCACAAGAATCATTTTGCAGTTGCCAGCAATGCTCAGCTTCTTCGTTTTCGCACAGAACCTTCCGGCTCTGCGCATTACCGTCGATCTGAAATCTGCCGATGGCACCTTGTTCAAAGCTACCTATTTTTCCGCCGGTAAGCCCGGCCCCGGCGTGCTGCTGTTTCATCAGAGCAATCGCACACGCCAATCCTGGGAGGGGGTTGCTCGACAACTGACAGCGGCTGGCTTAAACGTTCTTACAGTCGACAGCCGCGGGCATGGCGAAAGCGGGGGCAACTCGAAAGACGCAGAGAAGTGGTGGCCTGAGGACCTCGAGCCGGCATTCAACTATTTGGTTTCCCAACCCGGGGTCAACCCCGATGTCATTGGTGCCGGCGGCGCAGGAGTGCTGGGCGTAGAAAACGCGGTCGAGATCGCGCGCCGGCATGCCACCCGGGTGAAATCGCTGGTGTTGCTTTCGGGCGAGACCGTCCGGCCAGGGCTGGAGTTTTTGCATCAGGCTTCACAACTTCCGGAACTGTTCGTTACCGACGATAACGACGAATATCCCCCGACACAGGAAGCCATGCAGTTGCTCTATGCCAGCGCCTCAACCTCGGGCAAAAAGCTTATCCACTACGCCGCGGCAGAAAAGGCGCCGTGGTTGTGGTATGAGCCATTTGACATTGGCAAGGTCCCTGCCAAAGGGGGCCACGGCACTGACATGTTCCAGGTTCATCCCGAGTTGCCGGGCATCATCGTGCATTGGTTTGTGACCACTCTTCTCAAGACGCCCGGTCACGCTCCGGCAGATGCTTTGGCGGCAGCGCCACTGCTGGCCGATGTCGAGTTCAACAATGACGCAGCCCACGCAGAGCAGCAATTAATCGAGGCACGCAAGAAAGATCCTCGTGCCCAGCTCTGGCCCGAAATCTCGATGAGCATCATCGCCCAGGATTATCAGCGTGCCGGCGATCTCAAAAACGCAATCGCTGTCTTCAAGTTGAACCTTCTCGCTTATCCCGATTCGGCCGATGCTAATGAAAACCTCGCCGAGGCGTATTTGGCTGATGGCGAGAAGGAACTGGCGCGGGAATTTGCAGAAAAGAGTCTTACCCAGCTCGGCACACCTGACATTCCGGCATCGTCATGGACCAACGCCGACGAGTATCGCCGCGAAATTCGGAAAGGCGCAGAGCACGTGCTCGACAAACTAGAAAAAACTGCAGCCAACCCGGATGGCAAAGATTGAACGGCGGCATCTTTCTTTGGCGCGAGAGCCATTGGCTCGGTCGCGTCAGGGAAGGAGGTGAATCGGCTGGCGGTGAAGGGCGAGCCGGCGGCGCGCGAGCGAAGCACAATGCAATTCCAGTAGCAGAGCAATACGGAAGTTGGAAGTCCTGGATGCATCTTAGCGAGAGAACTGAGTATTTCTTTCAAGCGGTTGTTGATCCCTGGTCGTACCTCCTGGACTATGGATCGACAGAACAGACTCCTATGCGTCTACTGCCGCCGCTACGCCAACTTATGGATGGCGAGTCCGCCGCCTGGTCTGATATCGAGCGACTGCCAGTTCCGAGTCACCTTCACGTTTGTGCCGCTAACGGTGAAAAGCGTAATCGAAATTTGTAACCAGCTGGGCCGACTCAGCGCCCGTTCCGACAATAGCGGTTTCGTGGGCAATCCAAATTCGGTGGGAAACTCGTTGCGAAGCATCATTCGGGCAGGAATGCGGCAGGGCGGCAGCCACTTATTGACCTGCTGGATGTGCTCCAGATTGTCCAGTGTGATTCCTAGTTCGCCTGTCTTGAGTAGTGCGTGGGCAACTCCCACACGCAACCGATTCAAGTATTCCTCGCGAACCCAGCCGATTTTCTTGCCCACCCTGCGGTTGACCATTTCGGAAAACGATTCACCCCGTCGAAAAGAACAGGTTTTGAAAAGCCTTTCGCTCCGAACCAACCACTCAGAATCATCGCGCTAACTGCCGCCTACTTGTTGCTCACTAACCGAACAGTGCCTTCCGCGTGAGGGTTGGCCAAACGCTTCGAAAGTTGTGCCGAGCCAAGGTAGAAAGATCAAAAACAATCGTCTGTCGCCTCGATTCCATAGACAAAACCTGTCAGCCGCACAATATTTCTCCTGAAAGAACCCTCGTGTCGAACGAAAAAAATATATTCCGGCGTGAGCCCGATTGTTCGTCGCCTTCGGTGAAGTGCGTCGATCAATTGTGGCTCTGAGGGACACTAAGCGAAAGATGGGATTTTGACGTGTGCAAATTTTCTGCTTGACGAGGCGATGACTTCATAGATGAGTGTAATGGCCATTTATACCACTTAGATCAGATTAACTGATTAACTCGCCCGGCGGGAAGATTGTGAGCGTTAGCTGATGCGGCGACGTCGCCGATCGATCAAAAATCCAAGAAACCACCACCAGCATCCCCGAAATGCCCCATAAAACTGCGTAGGGGGAACGAGCATCGGAAGCAAAGATGATTCCGAAGAAGAACGCGGATAAAAGCAAAATCAGGCGCGAATACGACCACGAACGGGAACTGGGCTGGTCCATCAAATAACGGCTGTGGCTGAACCCAAAACAAAAGGCATGTCAGGATAAATACGCAAACATAAATAAGGGATGCAGCCCACACGCACTCGTCTCAAATCAAGCATTCGCGAAATGTTGGCATGCGGCAGAGTGTCGGCTAAAACGAAGAATGCCGTGCTCGGTCATCGACACGATAGACACCCCGACCTCTAGTTCATTCAGGAATGGTGAAATCGTAGACCCGGCCGGAGGCCGCCCCGCCGGATCTGCTTCCTCCTCTGGCCGCCGTCATTGTTTGGGATATGCCGGTACCCATGAAGAAGCCGTATTCCCCCGGCTTGAGGGCATCGTCCAGTGTGAGCTTGTAGATTCGGATACCTACGTGTTCGGCGTTGAACGAGACTTCCTTGTCCCTCTGTACGCCTGACTTTCCGCCCGTAACTCCACCGAAGGACCCGATCTGGAATTCCCGGCGGTTGCCCTTCTTGTTCAACTTCAGTAACACGTAATCCGACGAATCACTCCCATCCGGAACGTATAAATAGAAGACCGGCTTGCGCTCCAGTACAACATTCCTGGATGTGCTCCCTTCGATGGTCGCATCCCAGTGCTGGCTCCTGAGCCCGTATGTAAACATGCTTCCTGCCTTGCCGCCCGCCTTGGTGTTCGCCACCGTCTGACCTTGCAGCAGAACGAACTTGCCTTCGTCCCGCCAGTACACGCCCACCTCGGGCGGCGGCAGACTTGGATCGATCGTCATCGGGTTGGCACCCGCAACGATCGCAGCCGGTGGCGGAGCGGGATTGATCATGACTCTGATGACCGATTCTGAAACGTTGGCGGCTTTGAGTGCTTTCAGCCCTTCAACACTCGTATCAAAGCTGACTGCATCGGTTCCGCCCTCGCACGCCTTGCGGATTTTGGCGATGATCACATCATCGGAGAGGCCCAACTGCGCCATCTCGATGACGTCCTGGTTGGTGAACCGCTGGCGCAGCGAGGTGCTCTCTTGGCTGACCGCGGAATGTACCTCAAATGCAGACGCCGCAAAGCTAGGAATGGCACATGCAGCAATTGCCACAACCATCGCTACCGTGAGTGTTCGGCTTGCAGAGCGCTTCACAGTTCATCCTCCGCTGTTCGTTGATAGCCCCTCACATCAGAGCGTCGCAACACCCCGATGCATTTACTCTACCATTCCGACAGCATGTCCTAACGTCGCCGTTCCTTTGACAGAAGCGGAATTATTCGTTGAAATCCCAGTGAGCTCATATGAATGTCTACAGGGTCAAGGAGAACTATCCGTTTAGATATATAGTGGTGACTTTCGGATAGTTGCTCGGAGCAACAGTGCTCGTTCATAGGTGTGCAGTTTGAACGCTCAGTGTTGAAATCTACGGTCGTGAAGGGCTACTTCAACTACTATGCGGTACCAGGAAACCTCGACAGCGATTGCTGGTACTGTGGTGGCGCAGGTTGCGTCGCCGGAGCCAGAAGCATCCGTTTTCGTGGACCCGCACGCTAGCGCTAGGGGGTCGCTGGCTTCCGCAACCGCGTGTGCTCCATCCGTATCCTGCAGTTCGCTTTGCCGCTAGACATCCGAGATAAGAACCGGATGCGCTCATGAGCGCCCGTCCGGGTCCGTCCGGGGGGTATCACGCGAGTGATATCCCTACCGGGATCTCGTCATCGGGTCAAAATATGTAATCGGCCCTGGTTACAACAGTTAACTCTCAGTACTAGCGGGAGAGAGTATTCTTGTAGACTTTGCCGTCCTTCATGATGACGACAAAG
>JBPYDQ010001004.1:0-9245 GCA_051986135.1 Terriglobales bacterium
CGTGGGGCTGCTCATCGGCTTGCCGCTTGCGTGGGGTTTGGCGCAGTTGATGGCTAGCCTTATTTATGGCGTGAGCGCCGGCGACGTGACCACCTTCGCGGTTATTACTCTGCTCATGGGGGCAATCGCTCTGGTCGCTTGTTATGTGCCTACGCGTAAGGCCATGAGCGTCGATCCTATAATTGCGCTCCGTTACGAATAACCCTCAGCTTACAAGCCTTCTTTGGCCTCAGCACTGTTCGGAGGACGTCTTGGGCAATTGGGACGTGAAGCAAGTCGTCGCGATCGCGGTTGACGCCGCCCTCAGACGCGGCGAGCACACGTCCGTATGGCCATGCCGAATCGGGGAGCCCACGACGGTTCCACCAACGCCGCCTAGGACCCGGTGGGAGGCTCCATGCCCTCAGACCATAACAGAAAAAGGCCCGGCGCCAGGAACTCTGACGTCGGGTCGGTTGTTTTGAATCGCGGGATTAGACCGCTGCGCCTTCGCTCAAGATCAACTTGGACGGTTTGCTGATTTATCAGGCAATTACTTTCGGGCGCAGCTATTGACCCCGCAACTTCGGTCGCACAGAATATTCGCCTCTTTTTATAGGCGCGCCCAACGCTCACGGCTTAGTGTTCACGGAACTTTCTTTTGATTTGGTTCGTAGCTTCCCTCATGAAGGCGTGCATGATTCTGTTTCTGGCGGCAGCTGAGCTGTCCAACGCGAACGCTGGCTTGGGAGAACAGGCTTGCAAGTCTACCGTTGCTGGGGAGCTCCACATCGAGCACTTCGAAAGCAAGATGTATGGCGCTCAGATGACCCTTCGCGTCTGGTTACCACCCGGCTACGCTGATGCAGCCAATACCAACCGAAAATATCCAACGCTGTACATGTTCGACGGACAAACCTTATTCGACGAGTGTACGGCCTTTCATGGTGAGCACGAGTTGCAAATCGATGAAACTGTCACAAAGCTGATTGGCCAGCACAAAATACCGTCTTTGATCGTGGTCGGCATTGATAGCACGGAACATCGTGACGCCGAGTATGCCCCGTACCGAGATACGATTGCCAAACCAGGGGGGCCAGAGCCTATTGGAAAGCAACTTCCGTCCTTCTTCGCTGACGAAGTCATACCATTTGTTCGCGCTCATTTCCGTGTGTCTGATTCCGCGGCTGACACCGGGATTGGGGGAACGTCCCTTGGCGGGGCCGCGGCACTTTACGTGGCTCTTAACCGTCCTGATCTCTTCCGCCTGGCGCTCGCCGAGAGCCCTAGCCTTCTGCTGGGGAATGGGCAGCTCTTGCGGGATACCATCATGATTGCAAGGGCACCGGATAGAGTGGCGATTGGCATAGGCACGACGGAATTGAATTTCCCAAAGATCGAAGAGTTCCTCGCGCCTTTTGGACTCGCGCGGGCTGAGGCCGAATCCGGCGGTGTAAAGATGGCGGAGTCATTGGCATCGAATCTGAGAGCGGCGTACCTAAAGCGTTGTGAAGTGATGCTCGTGGTGGAGCCAAATGCGAATCATAGCTCAGAGTCCTGGGCTCGTCGTCTGCCGGACGCTATCGTTTTTCTGTTTGGTGAGACGCGAACGGCGCAGTGAGCCTTTGTAAAAACCTCATTAGTGCCTTGACTGTACCTAGCGTTTTCTCCATTTGAGTGTCGACGCCAGCGGCAAGAGACTCGGGGGAGTTTTTTACTTGCAACCGCAGCGGATTATATCCCGCAGCTTTCCGAAGAAGGGCTCCTGCGTCGCAGAACCTTCGAGTGATGGATGGGAGGGCCTCGCTCGAAGAAATCGCACACAAGCCGGTGAAAGAGTTCCCAAGGCACTTCTCAAGCTGGCATGAAGCACGGTCCTCGCAAGGATATAGCCGATGAAGCAGTGTAGCGCGACGACTCGAGCAACGGCTGTAATTGTAGGTCCTGTCGGCCGCGATGTAGAAGTGTCGCCGGCCAGCTATGTCGTATCGGAGGACGCAACCACCCTGACGAGGCTCGGCAGAACAACGGTGAGGAATCGTAGTCCACAGGCGGCGGAAGATGATTGGCCGCCTGTGTCGGGGGCGGGGCGGGACACAACCGTGATAAACCCGGCCATGTCCTGCGCTGGGTGGTGCTTGGCGTCTAGAATGAATGTCACCGGTCTTTCTTGAACGACTTTCCCTTCGCTTAGAGTTCCCAAGGTCACCGCGTGCCAGAGGCCTTTTGAGCAGCGGTTTCCTGAGCGCCCTGCTTTAGCTCAGCATCCGTCAGGTTTACGTGCCCCACCGATTGCGCAATCATCACTCTGCCACTCGGAACTTTGTCACCGTCTGACCACAGATGGAAGATTATTCCGTCCGTTGTGGCTACCAGATCGGCCACTTCCTTAGCCTTGTCGGGCGGCAAATCATGCACCTGTACCCTGCCGGTGGCAATCTCCTGTTTGTGGTCGTGCCAGTTCTTGTTCCAGTTTGCCAAAGAGACAGCGCCGCTCCGCGTAATGGACTTAGCGACGATGTACTCGACTTGTTCGAGGCGAGCACCCGGATCGGCTGACGTGTAACACAGGCACTCAATTACGGGTTCGGGCGACAGAACTTTGCAGTAGTGATGATATGGGCCCATCACCTTACCGCCCACCACGTGAGGGGCGGTGACGTGAATGGTATGGCCGGCCGCTGGGTTCGCCGGTTGACTCGGGCCTGTATTGTCCTTGGCCTCTTGTGCCGCTCGTGCCCCAAAAACCACCATACCGACAACTAGGCTCAGTAGAGCCGTTGTTGTTCTAAGCGTAACGACTTTCATTTCAATCCTCCTAGCTGGGAGAAGGGCGGCCAAGTCTGTGGTTTTGAGCGATTTTGATGCGAGCCCCACTCCACATGTCCCGTACGTATAAAGGCCCTTGCCGGTAGAAGTCCTTCGCTGAACCTGATATTTTTCTTACCTAGTTCTTACGCCGGTAGCTCTGCCGTGACGGAATATGCGGACCGCCATTTCTACCGATTCGGGCGCTTCCGCCTGGACCCAACAGGATGTGTGCTTTTCTGCGACGATCGGGCAGTCAGTCTTCCGCGGAAGGCCGCCGACACTCTGTTGTTTCTAGTGGAGAACGCGGGCAAAGTCGTTGAGAAGCGGGATCTCCTGAAGCACGTGTGGCGGGATGCATTCGTCGAAGAAGGCAGCCTTACTCGTACGATCTCGATCCTGCGCAAAGCGCTCGAAGACGGTGTCGGCGGGCAAGAGGTCATCAGCACCATTCCCACAAGGGGCTATCGCTTCGCTGCCCCGGTCGAAGGCTTGCCCTCATGTCGCTCGCCACAGCATCCCTCAAGGGTGATGCTGGCTGTACTTCCTTTTGAAAACATGAGCGGTCGGAAGAGCCAGGAGTACTTCAGCGATGGTCTGACGGAGGAGATGATCACGCAACTCGGGCGCATGGACCCTGACCGCTTCGGGGTCATCGCACGCACCTCGGCTATCCAGTACAAGCACTCAACAAAGACCGTTTGCGAGATCGGGCACGAATTGAACGTGACACATATCCTTGAAGGCAGCGTGCGTCGCGCACGCGGGCGTGTCCGCATTGCTGCTCAGCTCATTCAGGTAAGGGACCAAACCCACCTGTGGGCCGAAAGCTACGAGCGAAATACGGGCGACATCCTGACGCTACAGAACGAAGTGGCGCAGGCGATCGCGCGCCAGATTCAGATGAAACTCGCTCCCGAAGAGCAGAGGAGATTTGCAGCTTCGGGCTCCATCTGCCCGGAAGCGCATGAAGCCTATCTAAAAGGCCGATACTTGTGGAATCAACGGACACTGGAGGCGTTGCGAAAAAGCATCAAGCACTTCGAGAAGGCCATTCGCATTGATTCGACGTACGCCGCGCCCTATGCCGGAATGGCCGATGCTTACTTGACTTTGCAGGATGACGCCCACCTACCGACATTGGAGGCGACTGCCGAAGCAAAACGGGCAGCCTGGGAAGCGCTCCGCCACGACAAGATGCTCGCTGAGCCGCATATTTCCCTCGCGCACGCTTATTTCCACGAGTTCAACTGGCCTGCGGCAGAAAGAGAATTCAAACACGGACTTGAGTTGAACCCGAATTACGCGATCGGCCACTTTTATTTTGCAAACTATTTGCTCGCAAGGGGCCAGTTTCAGGAGGCACTCGCGGAAGCACGACACGCGAAAGCATTGGATCCTGTCTCATTGCCGGCGCACTCCAATACCGCATCGGCTCTCTATTACAGTGGCCAGTACGACGAGGCGATCGAGCAATGTTTGGAGGCTCTGGAGGTCGACCCCAGTTTCGCCCGATCCTATGAGGACCTGGGCCGTAGCTACCTGGAAAAAGGAATGCGGCGGGAAGCCATAAGGGCGTTCAAGAAAGCGGTGACCTATTCAGGTCACGGCTCACTGTACGTTGCCGAACTGGCTTATGCATACTCCACCGCAGGACGAAGCAAAGAAGCGCAGCAGCTATTCAAAGAACTCGCCAAACTTGCTCGGAAACGGTACGTTTCACCCTACGCCTTTGCTCTGGTGCACACAGGCATGGGGAATAAAGATCAAGCATTCGCGTGGCTAGACAAAGCTTACGAGGAGCGGGCCAGCTCATTGCCCTTTTTAAAGACAAATCCGGCGCTCGCTGTCCTGCGCTCGGACCCGCGCTTTCACAATCTCCTTTGCCGCATGGGTCTCTGCTAACGCGCATACCATTGCCCGACCAGCTCTAAGGAGAAACGTCCGGCGCTCCATCTCTTTCCTCCGTTTTCTGCGCGCGGCAATTCGCCCCCATTGTCCGCGTCCACGGAGTCATTCGACCGATAATCCGCACGGGGAGCTTGATCATTGCGTCGACGAAACGGTAACCAGCGTGCGTTGATTGTCTACAATGGCCTACGTGGAATTGAAACGATATTGTGCGGGGCTTCACTAATCGAGTGCAAGGCCGCGCCGCGTGAGCGCGGCGGAGATGTGTCCATGACTATGGTGCTGGCGGGACAAACCGCGAATTTCGTTGTTTCGTACGACGACTCAATCACAATAGCGAACGGCTATCAGGCGACCGGGTTAGCATTCTCCCAGGCGGTCCTGGCCAGCTGTGAGAGAGATCTGGCCGGATTCAGCAATTTGTTCGGCGGCATTATGCCGGCCCCAGCGTCGCTCCCCTTCCAGATCAACCTCGTGCCCGGCGGAGGCGGAGCCAGCCACCCCGGCTGCTTATCGACGGTGATTTCGTGCTTCATCTCGCCCAACAGCGACACGGTAGGCGTCCCGCTGACGATGGATGCCGAGGTGGCCGAGGTCTTCATGGCCACGCAAGGGCAGGGTGTCAATTGCGGCTTCAGCAATGGCGAAGCACTTTCCCGCGTGCTTCCTACGGTGCTTTACCCCAAGCTTCGATGGCGGTTCATGAATGGCACGAGTTGGCTGAACAGCGCGAATCCTTCCCGCCCGGACTGGGTGAGTAATACCAACCAAACGGACCAGGACTTCGTTTCGATTGGATGCGGAACGCTCTTCTACAACTACCTGGCGTACCAGCTCAACTTCAGTTGGCGGGATATCATCGCCGCGGGAGCGCCGACGCTGGCGCAGACGGCTGCAACTCTTGGCGTCGCAAATGCTTTCGCCAATTTTGCCGCGCTACTAGCCCAGTATTTTCCCGTCAATCAGCCGGCGAACCTCGTGGACGACGATCCCTTTCCGCTTGGCCGGCCAAGCCTGTATTTGCGTCACAACCTGGACGATGACGGTACTTCTCAGACGGGATCACTGGCCTCAAGTCCCGACATCATTGTCAAGAACAATGCCGTCGCCAATCCTCAGGCCACTTACTCGACTCCTGCCTCCATCAACAGCGACACGGAAAGTGACGCGAATGTGCTCACCGGGCAAGACAACTTCGTGTACTTGCGAGTGTGGAACCGCGGCACGGACGCGCACAATGTGACCGCGACCGTATATTGGTCGCCGCCCGCAACGCTGGTCACACCTAACCTCTGGAATCAGATTGGGAATGCTGCCTTTGCGGACGTGCCTCCGGGCAACGTTGTGGAGGTGTCTAGTCCGGGCATCACTTGGCCTTCCGCCAACATCCCTGTGCCCGGGCACTATTGCTTTGTGGCCACGGCCGGAAATGCCGCCGACCCAGCACCGAACCCCGGCACGTTCGCCACCTTCACTGACTTCGTTAATTACATATACGCGCATAACAACATTACCTGGCGGAATTTCAATGTGGCGGGCATGGGCCACCACCGAAAGGGTGGCTTTCATGGATTCATCCCGCTGCGTTTTTTGATTGCCGGTGCTTGGGACAATCGCTACAAGTTTGCTCTCGAGAGTCTGGTGCAACTCCCGGAGGGGAGCCGAATGGCTCTGCAAGTTCCTGATTGGCTCGGACGCGCCTTACGCCCGGTCCCCACCAACGTAGAGGAGCATGAAGATTCCGATACCGACCCTGATCATCGCCGCAGGGTTCGTATACCCCTGAATCCCCGTAGCTCTCAGCGCATTGGTGAGGTCGAATTGGACGCCAAGACTACAGCAGCCAGCCATCTGCTTGTGCAAATTCCTGAAAAGCATCAGGGTCAACATTTCACGGTCGGCATCCGTCAACTTTACGGAGGCCGAGAAGTGGGCCGTGTTACCTGGCGTCTGGTGCCTGGCCTCTGACCTGAGCGACCAAGGGCAGATGGAAACCGGAGCCCTTAGGGTGTCCTCGCATCCAATCGATCCCGCAAAGTCGGCTCATGACTGTCGGTTCTGGATGAATCACGGGCAACTCTTCCATTGGCAGATTATGGAAGAGTTTCGCATTGGCCTGCGGCCCACCCATGGAATGAAAAGCGCAACGACGCGCATTCCCGGATTCTAAACAGGTTACAAAGTGTTTTTCGACGGCGGTGGAGCTGAGGAAGCGTCCGTTCACACCAAATTTCTTGGAACATCCTCCTTCTTCTTACGTTCTACAGGGTATGAACCTCCCCCATCTTGTCCGCTATACCTTTCGGCAATTCCGCGGCAATCCCAGCTTTTTCCTAATTGCCACTGCGGCGCTGGCTCTCGGCATTGGCGCCAATACAGCTGTCTTTACCGCTGTCGAAGCCCTGCTGATTCGTCCCCTCCCTTACGGCGACCCCTCCCGACTGGTAATGGTTTGGGAGGATGCATCCTTCATCGGCTTTGCGCACAATACCCCGGCCCCCGCGAATTATGCAGATTGGCGTGCCCAAAACCATGTGTTTGCGGATATGGCCGCCCTTCGCTACCAGACCGCAAGCCTGACTGGGGACCAAGCCCCCGAGCAGGCTCTTGGAGGCTGGGTCACCCCGAACTTTTTTGATGTCTTGCAGGTGCAGCCTTTTATCGGGCGCTCGTGGACAAGGGAAGAAGACTCCGCCAAAAGCAAAGCCGTGGTCATCAGTTACCACCTTTGGCAGGGGCGTTTTGGGGGCGATCCCGAAATCGTTGGCCGCAGCATTTTGATGAACGGTCAGGGCACCGTCGTACTCGGCGTGATGCCTCGCAAGTTTTTCTTCCCGGTTCGCGACATGGATTACTGGATGCCTGGTTACTTCACGCCGGAAGTGCTGGCGCAACGCGATTCACATTACCTGGCCGTGGTTGCGCGCATGAAAACTGGCGTCACCGTGAAGAGCGCCCAGCGGGAGATGACAGTGATCGCTGCCCGCCTCGCCCAGCAGTACCCTAATCACAACACTAACCTCGGCGCTGTGGTCATTCCTCTGCAGCAGGAGTATGCCGGCGACGCTCGCGTGGGTCTGATGGTCTTGCAGATTGCTTCCGTTTTCGTTCTGTTAATTGCCTGCTCCAATCTTGCCAATTTGCTGCTGGCGCGCGCCTCGGGCCGCCGCCGCGAAATCGCTGTTCGCATCGCTTTGGGAGGCACACCGAAGCAAATCGTCACACAGCTTCTTGCGGAAAGTCTCATTCTTTCGGTTGCTGGAGGCGTGCTCGGGCTGTGGCTCGGCGTCATTTTTTGGCGCGCCCTCAGTCGCTTGGTTCCCGAGCAGGTCGCCAGTTCAACTCTTTCTCTCGACGGCACGGTCCTCTTCTTTACCGCGGCCATTTCCATGGCATCGGGTATTTTGTTCGGTCTCGTACCGGCCCTCAGATCCACGCGAGTTTCCATTCATGACGCATTGAAGGAAGGAGCGCGGGTGGGGGAATCACGCGGCGGCATGCGCCTGCGAGACACTCTGGTTGTTGGGCAGTTTGCCCTGGCTCTCGCACTTCTAGTCGGCGCAGGACTGATGATTCAAACCCTTTGGAACCTTCGCCAAGTAGATCTGGGTTTCCGCTCCGACCATCTGCTTGTTTCCATTCTGCCTCTTCCTCAGCCTAAGTACGACACGGATGCGAAAATTCGCAGTTTCTATCGCAACGTGCTTGAGCAGCTGCGCACAAAACCCGGAATTGCGAGGGCTGGCTTTGCTTCGGATGCGCCGTTCACATCGGAGGGCGACACGGAGGGCTATGGCGTTGAAGGCGAGCCGCCGCCGCAGCCTGGGATGTGGAACGACGCCCTCTATCGCGAGGTTACGCCGGGCTATCTCTCCGCAGTTGGCGCAAAGCTGGTGGAAGGACGGTTTCTCGAAGACCGCGACGTCGAGACGTCTCAACCGGTCGTCGTGGTCAATGCATTCCTGGCCAAGCACCACTGGCCTGGCCAAAGCGCAATCGGAAAGCATGTTCGTGTTGGCCCCGGCCCCGAAAGTGGACTTCCCCCGGACCAGATTGCTCCTTGGCGCACTGTTGTCGGCGTGGTCGCTGACGTTCACGAACGCGGTCTGCTCCTTGGCATGAAACCCGCCGTCTATCTTTCGACCGAGCAGGTCAAGCGGCCAGGCGCTGATTATCTCGTCGTGCGCACCAAGCAAGATCCTCTAGATGCCGCTAATGCGGTTCGTAGCGCCGTGTGGGCGGTAGACTCGCAGCAGCCCCTCGCCCGTGTCCGAAGCATGGACGACATCATCGAAAGCAATGTAGCGGACCGCAAACGTCCTATGGTTCTTCTCGGGATTTTTGCCGGGTTGGCGCTGGTCCTGGCGTGCATCGGAGTTTACGGCGTGCTGGCGTACGCCGTGGCGCAGCGCACGCGCGAAATTGGCGTGCGCATGGCGCTTGGCGCGCGTCCTGAAGACGTCAGGCGTATGGTCGTCGCCCGCGGTCTTCGCCTTGGTCTGCTGGGCCTCGCAGCCGGCACGGGCCTGGCGCTTGTCCTCGGCCGC
>JBPYDQ010001005.1:0-2611 GCA_051986135.1 Terriglobales bacterium
GTGGTTCTCTTCACGGTGACGAACGCGATGGGCATGAGCGTAGTCGAACGCACGGGCGAGATCGGTACTTCGCGCGCTATCGGGGTTCGCCGCCAGAGAATCCGCGAGCAATTTCTCACCGAAGGCAGCTTGCTTGGCATCATGGGCGCGACCGTAGGAGTCCTGCTGGCCTATTTTGTTGCTTATGCCATCAATCACTCGGCCATTACCTGGAGCCCGCCGGGCCAGGTGGGACGGGTCCCACTGAGACTCTACCTGATCGGAGCGGGATGGCTCATTGTCACCACGTGGATTGGTCTGTTTGCAGTTTCGGCCTTGGCAGCGCTGGTTCCCGCCAACCGCGCCGCTCGAATGGTTGTAGTGGACGCATTGCGCCATGTGTGAGAGGACGCTATGAAAAAGTATTTGTCGGTTCTCGCTCTGATGGCTTTCCCGTTGTTCGCAATCTTCATGATGCTCGCTTTGCGCATAACCCAGGTGCAGGCCAGCGAGCAACCCACTGCGAACGACATCATGGAAGGTATCGACCGCGTGCGCAATCCGGGCCAGCCCTATCGTGTCGTGCTGGCCCTCACCGAGTACATTAACAGCAAGCCCCGCGACCGTGATGTCCTCGTTCTCTACGTCAAGCAGAACGAGCAATCGCGCCAGTTCAATAACCTTGTGCGTTATGCCGAGCCACCGCGCGACGCCGGCAAGATGGTCCTGTACCGAGGTACCAACTTGTGGTTCTACGACCCGAATTCGAAAGCCAGCATCCGAATCTCGCCGCAACAGCGGCTGATCGGACAGGCGGCTGAAGGCGACGTACTCTCCGTGAACCTGGCCAGGGACTATACCGCCAAGATCGTGGGTGAAGAAACTCTGCAGGATGCGGATCACAACAATCGCGACTGCTGGCATCTGGATATGACCGCAGCCACACCCGAAGCAATCTACAACCACGTCGAGTATTGGGCCGAACGCGGCACCTACCATCCCATCAAAGGAAAGTTCTACTCCGACAGTGGCCGGCTCCTCAAGATTGCCTACTATCACAAATATGAAGAACAAGCAGGCGGGCTGCGCCCAGCGCAGGCCATCCTCATTGACGCGGTGAACGCCAATCTGGCGACCACCATCGACTATTCCGACTATCGCTTTCAGGACATTCCCGAATCCTGGCTCCAGCGCGACTACTTGCCACGATTGAGGCCTGAATGAATCGCGTAGCCATCCTCGCGATTCTCGCCTCGGCTCTGCTTTCGCCCGGCGGCTGGGCTCAGACTGCCGGACCGGCAACGGCGGCAACGGGCGACTCCGGCCAGGTATCGGCTGAGCACACCGCGCCCGCCCACACCGTAGACAGCACCCCACAGTCAGCACAACCTGGGACTGCGCCAAAGCCGATTCCGGACGCAGACCAGAACGGAACCAACCAAACGCCAACCAAACAACCTCCGACCAATGCGAAGGAAGATAGCGACCTCGCCCGCATTCCTACGGACACGCAACCGGCTGCGGCTACGCCGGCAAAAGCACCATCCACTGAAGCGGCCAACGAGCGTATCTATTTGGAAAATGCATTTACCGAGACCGGCAGGCGCGGCGGACTGCTTGTGGCTTCGCCACGGTCGACCGCTCTAACACCATGGCAGGAACGGGCGTTTCTTGATGTCCGCAAGGTGTGGCGTCTCGGCGAGCGGCTCAACTTAAGCTTGAGCGATCGTTTCAACCTTCGTGCCCAGAATGACATCTCGCTGCCCAACCACGAAAACGTCATCAATGAATTCCGTGAAGGCTTCCTGAGTTGGCAGCCGCACGATGGAATCTATCTGGATCTTGGTCGGATCAATTTGCGCAGTGGCGCTGCACTTGGCTTCAACCCTACCGACTTTTTCAAGAGTCGTGCCGTCGAAGAGCCGCTCTCCGCCGATCCCTCGGTGCTGCGCGAGGACCGCCTCGGTACCCTGATGCTGGAGACCCAGTACATCGGTCAGGGCCGCGCACTGACGGTGGCGGTGGCTCCTCGACTGGTGCGGCCAAGCCCGATCTATACAGACACAAATCTGCCAAGCTTCAACCCCTCGATTGATCGCACCAACGATCATGACCGTATTCTGGTCAAAGCCAGCTTCAGTGCCGGTAAGGATTTCAATCCCGAACTCCTCTATTTTCGTGAAGGCAGCCAAAACAAATTTGGTGCCAACTTCACCCGTGGCCTCGGTCAGAAAGTAACTGCTTACGCTGAGTGGGCTGGTGGCGAGGGTACAAACTTGATTGATGAATCGCTGCGCTACGGTCGCGAAACCGGAACGCTCCCGGCAAATGCCCCCGTGGTGATTCCCGACGACGCCAACGTCCATTTCCAGAACGATCTCTCCGTAGGCGCATCGTACACAACCACCAACAAGATCACCTTCAATCTTGAATATCACCTGCACCAGGCGGGCTTCTCCCGGCAGGACTGGAATAACTGGTTCAACATCGGCCGAGGGCAGCCAGGCACGTCCCCGATTGTCAATGAGCTCTGGTACATCCGCGCCTATGCTCTAGATCAGCAGGTGCCGCTCGCGAGGCAGTCGACCTTCTTGCGCGCGGATTGGGTGGATGCCTTTGTCCCAAACTTGGA
>JBPYDQ010001006.1:0-7541 GCA_051986135.1 Terriglobales bacterium
TACCAGCAGGTGCACAAAGGCGATCTCCTGGTTGAACTCGAAGATAACGACTATCAGGCCCAGGTGGCACAGGCGAAGGCGGGGGTGGAAGCCGCGAGGGCAGCCATTGAGAACAATCGTCGTCAACGCCTACTTCAAGACGCCAGCATTCAAAAGGCCCTTGCGGGAGTTGACGAGGCCAAAGCGCAGATCGCGGCCGCGCAGGCCGGCAAGGACGCGGTTGAAGCTAATCTGGTACGCGCTCGCTCCGAGCGCAAACGTCAGGAAGGCCTGTATCAGACTCACTCGACGACACAGGAGAAGCTGGAGCAGGCGGTTGCTGCTGAAGAGAGCCTTACTGGCCAGTATGCCAGCAGTGATGCGGAGCTGACCGAGGCGAGGACCGCACTGCGCAGTAGCGAGCTGGCGGCCGAAGCGGAGCGGCGTAAGAAAAGTGTCCTGGAGTCTGAGGAACTGCAACTCGCCGCTGATCTGCACGCCAAAGAGGCCGGCTTAGTGGCCGCGCAGGTGAACCTTGGCTACACGAAGATCCTTGCGCCGGGAGTTGGTAGCGTTGGAGAACGGCAAGTCCGGCCAGGGCAGCTCGTCTCTGCGGGCACCCAAGTAATCTCTTTCGTCGATCGCACGCGCTGGGTGCTGGCGAATTACAAAGAAACACAGCTCACGAACGTCAGGGTTGGCGATGCGGCCGAGATCCGGGTTGACGAATATCCCAGGCAAGTCATACACGGCACGATAATCGAAATTGCCCCGGCGAGCGGATCGCAGTTTGCGCTGCTGCCACCGGACAATGCCACCGGTAACTACACCAAAGTTGTTCAACGAATTCCGGTCAAGATCGCACTCGACGACACGGACCTCACCAAAAAATTGCGCCCGGGACTCTCTGTGACCGCAACAGTCCGCACTAAGCGATAGGCGGGGCAGCATGGCTAACGGAACTGCGATAACACGGCCAACACCAGTTCAGATCGCAAGCGCGGCTGCCGCAGCGATGCCTGGAGAAATTTCGAGCAGGCCGCTGCTGGGGACTCTCGGCGTTCTTATCGGGGCCGGAGTTGTTACCCTTACTGGTCGCATGCTTGATTTGGGATTGGAGGATCTGAAAGGTCACGTCGGCATTAGCTACGATGCTGGCGCGTGGCTGAGTAGTGCCTTCAATGCCTCGCTCATGTTTATCGGGCCTTTCAGCGTGTATCTGGGAGGTTTGTTGGGGCCGCGTCGCCTCCTTCTTTTCGCGGCAGGCGTGTTTACTGTAACCTGCACTTTCCTGCCGTTAATACATAGTTACAGCCTGTTGGTTGCGGCTCTGATCGTGGCAGGGCTGACCTCAGGAACGTTTTATCCTCTCACGCTGACTTTTGCTCTTCGCGCCATTCCCCTTCGCTATCTTCCATTCACGCTCGCCTTTTACGCGACCTTTATCGACGGCGCAGTCAACGTCGCGCCCTCACTCTATGGGTTCTATAGAGATCACCTTTCATGGCATTGGATGTTTTGGGGTTCCGCCCTAATCACGCCAGTAATGATGATCTGTATTTGCTACGGAATACCGCCCGCCGCTGCACGGAAAAAAGACGGTCCTACGCCGAGTTTCGCTGGGTTTTTATACCTGAGTGTCGGGTTGGCCCTGATTTTTGCTGCTCTTCAACAAGGGCAGCGGCTCGACTGGTGGCGCTCCGGCGTGTTCAATGGCTTGTTCTGGTCGGGATCTCTCTTACTCCTGTGTTCGCTGATAAGGCGTTTGCTAGGACCCAACGCACTTGTGGCGCTACCTTATCTGGCAAAGTGGAACACCGTGTTGCTGGGCTCCCTGCTGTTTTGGTTTCGCTTCACTCTCTGTATAACCATCATCCTTATCCCAGAGTCGCTGGCCATTCGCGGTCTCGAAGCCGACCAGATTGGACCTGCGATCCTCTGGAGCGCTGTTCCGCTGCTACCCGTCGCGTTTGTCGCCGGGCTGCTGCTGCTCCGCAACCTGGATCCTCGCATTCTTTTGGCGGTCGGCTTGACCTGCACAGCCGTTTCAGCCGTGTTGAGTGCTCATTATGACAGCGCCTGGGCGGCATCGAACTTCTACCGCACGGCGCTACTCACCGGCGTCGGGCAAGCGTTCTCTCTCATTGGGCTGGTGGCATGCATTGTTCTCCAGGCGATATTCACAGTCGCGATGTCCAGGCCACAGTGGGTCCTGACGTTTTCAGCATTCTTTCACACCATCCGCCTGTTCGGCGGGACCGCAGGCGCCATCTACATGGGCCATTTCATCGCTGAACGCGAAAAGCTGCACTCGAACCTCCTGGGCCTCCACGTCAGCAGTGGCAACTGGATCACCGATCAGAACATTCGTGCCACGGCGGCAGATCTCTACTCCAAATCCTCTGGCATAGCCACCGCCGGGGCCCGCGCTGTCGATGTGACTGCCGCCCGACTGCGGCTCCAGGCGTACTCGTTGAGCCTCGTCGACGGCTTCCTGCTACTCGCATATTCGTGTGTCTTTGCACTTGTGTTCGTCGCTTTGCTGCGCAAATCACCGTTGAACTATGGTGACCTTAGCGCCATGCAGCAGATTCCCGCCCCCCGGAAGGAGTCGAAATAATGAAACGAAAAACGCACCTTGTTCTTGCCTTGGCATTGTCCGGCGCTTTCGTATTTGCCGCAGAGCCGGATAACACCACTCCTCCGCGACATATCACTTTGCACGAGGCCGTTCAGCTGGCGCGCCAGCACAACCACCTGATCCGCATTAATGTATACAAGGTCGAGGAGAAGCAGCACGCAAAGGAGGTCGCCAGGAGTGGCTATTTTCCTTCCATAAAGAACATAAGCAGCTTTGCCCACCTGACGGACACGCAGTTGATCGAGATCACGCGCGGCAGTCTGGGTGTAGCGGGGGGAACGCCGATTCCTCCCGTGAACTCCATCATCAATCAGGGCGGAATCGACGTGACGGCCAGCGTCACCCAGCTCACACAGCCTCTGACCACACTGCTGAAGATCAGGGCTGCAAATCAGGTTGCACAAGCCGAGTTGAAGGCTTCTCGCCAAAGCGCGAAACAAACAGAAAATGATGTCGCACTGGAAGTCCACCAACTCTATTACAAGACATTGATCGCGCAGGCGCACCGCAGCGCCGTGGAAGCCGAGATCAAGGCGGCGCAGGATCTGCAGCGCGAACGTGTGCAGCAGGTAAGGCTGGGCAGCACCCTGGAACAGGAGCTGATCGAAAGCCGAGCTCAACTCTTGCAGGCAAAGCAGGAATTGCTGACCACCGACCTACAATTGTCCGACCTGAAGCTGCAGCTCAATGATGCTATGGGCCTGCCACTCAGCACTCCGCTGGATCTGGACTCAAGTGTTGAGGAAATACCGCAAGAATGCCAACGCGAAACCTGTGTGAAGCTGGCGCTAGCATCGCACCCGGAAGTCATCGAGGCGCGCAATGAAGTAGAGAAAGCGGCTGCTGCAGTTCATTTGGCTAAGGTGGACAAGGATGTGCCCGATGTCTCTGCATTCGCCAGCTACAGCTACGCGAACAATGTTCCTTTCCTTGCACGTAATTTCGGCAGTTTCGGTGTTCACCTCGAGTATGACCTGTTCGATTCGGGACACAAACGCGGGGTGCTGCACGAGCGCGAAGCCCAGTTATCGCAGGCAAAAGAGAACCTTGCACGAGTGAGCGACGAGGTTGAGCTCGCAGTACAGACAGCGTACAACAAATTGGAACGGACCCAGCAAATGCTGAAGGTATCGCAGGAACTGCTGGCGACACGCGCTGAATCCAGACGCGTGCTGCAGCAGGAGCTCACCCACGGAGCCGCCCTCAGCTCCCAAGCGGACCTGGCCGTCGCTCAGGAGTTTGACACAAAGGCTGTGGTACTTCAGTCGCAACTGGATTACACACAGGCGCACGACGAGATCACCCATGCCATGGGCCGCACCCCGGAGTAGCCGAGAACGGGAGACGTTCCACGGAACCACATTTAGTAAGTAAGCGGAGATTATTGCGTGAATGTGCTCGTTGTCGACATAGGCGGAACGCACGTAAAGGTTCTCGTAACCGGACAAACCGAAGCTCGGAAATTTCTTTCCGGACCGACCATGCACCCGGGGACATGGTGGATGGCGTTAATAAACTCACCCACGATTGGAGGTACGACGTGATTTCGATTGGCTATCCGGGTCCCGCGCTCCACAACCGTCCGATCGCTGAACCGCCTAATCTCGCACCAGGTTGGGTTGGCTTTCGCCTTGAACATGTGTTCGGACGTACGCTGAAACTCATCAACGATGCGGCGATGCAGGCCCTGGGCAGTTATGAAGGCCGGAAAATGCTGTTTCTCGGGTTGGGGACTGGCCTTGGCTCCGCGATGGAAATCGATTGGGTCGTCGAACCTATGGAGCTTGGGCATCTTCCCGATAAGAAGGGCACCTACGAAAACTATGTAGGCCTTCGAGGGCTAGAAAAATTCGGCAAAAAGAAGTGGCAGCGCCATGTCGCAGACGTTGTCCCCCACCTGCCTGCTGCACTTTTACCTGATGACGTAGTCCTAGGTGGCCGCAACGTCAAGAAATTGACTGTTCTGCCGCAAGGGTGCCGGGCGTGCGATAACGCTAATGCTTTTCGCGGAGGGTTCCGCCCTTCGGAGCAGATGGGTGAGTACAAGCTACCCCAAAATCCGCCTATGACAACCGACAGCCCACGAATGCAAGCTAGAGATGAGCAAAAGGTTAGAAGTACTTCCCGGACGCGAATCGGTTGCGTCGCAGCATAAAGGAGAATTGATGAGGGTTCGTGACTTTGACTCAGACATCGTGGGAGAAAAGCGAGAGAGACACCCCGATGTATGAGCCCATCGAAAACTACGGTGTGATCGGCAACATGCGTTCGATTGCTCTGGCTGGCATGAACGGATCGATTGATTTTCTCTGCTATCCAAGCTTCGATTCGCCCACTGTATTTGCCGCTCTGCTCGATGACGAACGCGGCGGCCGTTTTCAGATAGAACCAGAATTCAAGACCAGGCGGGTACGCCAGCTCTATCTACCTGACACCAACATTCTGATAACACGTTTTCTCGCGGAAGAAGGCGTTGCCGAACTCACTGACTTCATGCCCATCAGCTTGGTTGGTGAGCAACCAAATGAGATCGTCCGAATGGTGCAAGTGATTCGGGGCGAAGCTAGGTTCACCGTGCTGTGCCAGCCTCGATTCGACTACGCGCGCTGCGGGCACACGGCAAAAGTGCAAGACCAGAGCGTGATTTTTGTGCCGCAGGGCAATGCCTGCCCGGCAATGGCGCTTTATTCAAGCATTGCCCTGAAACAAGATTCTGAGGACGTGGTGGCCGAGTTCATCCTTCGTGCGGGGGAGAAGGCGATTTTCATTTTTGGTTCTGTTCGCGCGACCGATGAGCAACCAGAGATGGACCTAATCGAAGGTCGCTTCCATGAGACTGCGCATTTCTGGAAAAGGTGGATTGGAAAATCCAAGTACAAAGGGCGCTGGCGGGAGATGGTCAACCGCTCCGCATTAATGCTGAAGCTGCTCATCAGCCAGGAACACGGTTCGCTGATTGCGGCGCCCACATTCTCGTTGCCGGAAGCAATCGGTGGAGTGCGCAACTGGGATTATCGCTACACCTGGCTTCGTGATGCATCTTTCACCCTGTACGCGCTAATCCGCCTGGGTTTTGTCGAGGAAGCAGAGGCATTCATTGGGTGGATTAAAGGGCATTTGAGCAATGACGCGGAGCGCGGGCCGTTGCAGGTGATGTACGGAATTGATGGCAGGCAAAAGCTGGACGAAGTGACTCTGGATCACCTCGAAGGTTATGAGCATTCCCGGCCCGTGCGAATTGGAAATGCCGCCTATCAGCAACTGCAACTGGACATCTACGGCGAGATGATGGACTCCATCTACCTGGCAAATAAATATGGTCACGCCATCTCGCATGCCGGATGGCAGGGAGTCCAGCGTATCCTGGCATGGCTCGGAAAGCAGTGGCAGCGGGCTGACGAGGGCATCTGGGAAGTTCGCGGCGGCCCAAGAGAGTTCCTGCATTCAAGATTGATGTGCTGGGTCGCCTTCGACCGTGCCTTGCGATTGGTGCAGAAGCGATCGCTTTCGGGGCCCTTCAAGGACTGGCTGGAGGCACGTGATGCTATCCGCGACGATATCTTTACGAATTTCTGGGACAATGAACTTCAATCCTTCGTGCAGTCGAAGGGGACGAAAGACCTGGACGCCTCCATCCTCTTGATGCCACTGATGCGGTTCATAAGTCCCGTGGATCCGATGTGGCTTTCCACCATGCGAGCCATTGAGAAGCGATTGGTCGAGGACACACTAGTCTATCGCTATGAGGCTAGGCGCACCCACGTTGACGGAATGCCGGGCACTGAGGGCAGTTTCATCGCGTGCTCATTTTGGTATATCGAATGCTTGGCCCGGGCTGGAGAGCTGGAAAGAGCTCAGTTATTGTTCGAGAAAATGCTCGGTTACGCCAACCATCTAGGATTGTATTCGGAGGAACTCGGTTCCGATGGTCGGCATTTGGGAAACTTCCCGCAGGCATTTACGCATCTAGCCCTGATCAGCGCTGCGACGTACCTGGACCGAGTGCTTTCCGGTATCTCCGATGCTGTGTGGCGTTGATCAACCCGGCAGCCGGGACTCTTCGTCGCAGGAGCGACCGCTGGCAGAAGTGCGTATGTTGCGGACCTGAAGGTTTATTGGAGGATTCATGGTAACGCTAAGAGTAACGCACCCATGAAAGTGGCCCAGGTTTCCAAACCCGGAGCAGATTTCGAGATCGTGGAATGCGCGATTCCCAACCCCGGTGCAGGACAGGTGCGTATCAAGCTGCAGGCTTATGGAGTTTGCCACAGTGACGTACTCACGAAAGAAGGCTCCTGGCCCGGCATTCAGTATCCCAGTGTTCCCGGACATGAAGTGGCGGTGATAATCGACGGACTCGGAGAGGGTGTTTCTGCGTGGAAGGAGGGGCACCGTGTGGGAGTCGGGTGGCACAGCGGCCAGGACAACACGTGTCGCGAGTGCTGGCGGGGAGATTTTCGCAATTGCCAGAATCTGGAAATCTCCTGCATTAGGGATATCAGCAACACATGGTCGCTCCCGTGGAGGCGCTCGTTCCGATACCGGACAGTCTAAGCGACGTCGAAGCAGCACCGTTGCTCTGCGCCGGAATCACGACCTACAACGCTCTGCGGGACCGCGGTGCGATTCCCGGCGGCCTTGTTGCCGTGCAAAGCATCGGAGGCTTGGGGCACCTCGGCGTTCAATGGGCGAACAAGTTTGATTACAAGGTGGTGGCCATCTCGCGGGTCTGAGAACGCGTCGCTCGCAAAGAAATTTGGAGCGAGCGTCTACAGCGATAGCAAAACGAAGAATGCAGCAGAAGAATTGCAAAGCCAGGGCGGGGCTCGAGTGATCCTGGCGACGGCCCCGAGTTCGAAAGCGATGTCCGAGCTGATCGACGGTCCGGGCCGAACGGCAGGCTCATGGTGATCGGTGCGAG
>JBPYDQ010001007.1:0-5420 GCA_051986135.1 Terriglobales bacterium
CGCATCATCTGGTGCGCCTGATGAGAGGAGATAGGGCCGTGGGGATGCCTGCCCTCGATCGGAACAAAGCATTACTCGCATGCGCCCTGGCGCTTGGCACGCTGTTCGCCGGCGCCGAGACGAGCACCTACGAGGAGGCTTATCGTCCTCAAGTGCACTTCTCTCCACGCGAACACTGGACAAACGATCCAAATGGCCTCGTCTATTTCCAGCGGGAATATCACCTGTTCTACCAATTCAACCCTTTCGGCAATGAATGGGGGCACATGAGTTGGGGTCATGCTGTCAGCATGGACCTGCTGCATTGGACTGAGCTTCAAGTTGCGATCCCCGAAAAAAACGGTGAAATGGCTTTCACCGGAAGCGTCGTTGTGGACCGTGACAACTCGAGCGGTTTCTGCGCGCCCAAGCAAGCCTGCCTTGTAGCCATTTATACCGGCTATCGCGACACCCCTGAGGGGGCACGACAGACGCAAAACCTCGCCTACAGTGTCGATCAGGGGCGCACGTGGACTCGCTATGCCGAAAATCCAGTGATCGATCTGCATTTGGCTGATTTTCGTGACCCAAGCGTATCTTGGGACGAAAGGGCAAGCCACTGGTTGATGGCCGTTTCCTTACCCACACAGCACAAGGTTCGCTTCTACTCCTCATCCAACCTGAAGCAGTGGACACGACTGAGTGACTTCGGCCCCGCTGGTGAGGTCAAGGGAGCCTGGGAATGTCCGGATCTCCTGCTCATCCCGGCCGACCGCGGAAAGGAAAATAGGTGGGCGCTAAAAATAGGCCTCAACCCCGGCGCTCCGCAGGGGGGATCGGGCGAACAATATTTCCTGGGTGAGTTCGACGGAACGCGGTTTGTTGCTTCTGCCGAACCCGGTTCGCACGGATGGACGAACTACGGAAAGGATGACTACTGTGCGATCAGTTTTAACGCGTTGCCGAGGGATGAAAAGCCAGTCCTGATAGGTTGGATGAACAACTGGCAATACGCGGGGAAACTTCCGACATCTCCATGGCGCGGACAAATGAGCATTCCGCGAAGGCTCTCTTTCGTTCGTGATCAGTCTGGCCTGGCCCTCAAGCAAGAACTCGTCATCGCTTTAATCCGTGCCGGGGAAACCGACGTTTCGGCGCCCCCGGGTGGGCACCGAGAGGGCCTTCCTCTCGAGACACCTTTTGAATTGGATTTGCAGTTTAGCAGCAGTCCGAAACAAGTTTTCGGCGTTCGGCTTCTGACTGACGAGCAGCACTGGACAGAGGTCGGATTTGATCAGCCCAAGGGCGAGTTTTACATGGATCGCACAAAGTCAGGCGCCACCGTGTCGCCGGACTTCCCGGCGAGCACAACGGCTCCGCTGGTTCGGACCCGCGCGTTCGACCTCAAACTCATTGTCGATCGTTGCTCGATAGAGGCTTACGCCCAGAATGGCACAATCGCTATGAGCAACCTTGTCTTTCCGCCCTCGCAGAACAACAAAATTGCATTTTTCACTTCAACTGGAAAGCCAGTCTCGGTAACCGGCAAAATCCGGCAACTTCGCTCGATCTGGAAGTGAGACGCGTTAATTCCTGCCTGTTAGCGACGGCCGGCATCTTCTTTGCGCTGCGTTCGCCGCTGATGAACAGTGGACTCCGAAGTGGCAACGCTGTGGCCTCACTGTTACTATTACCGGTCGGCCGCGCAGATTTGCAGTGATAAGAACGCGACTTCTCACATCGATATGGCCAGCGACTCCAACGCTCCCACTCAGTCAGCCGCTGACGATTCTGCTGGCAGCAGCACGCATTCCTTCTCGTCGACGCAGCCATGGAGACCAAAAGCAAATCCATGGCTGATCGCTGTGGTTGTAGCAATGGCGGCATTCATGGAAGTGCTCGATACGAGCATTGCTAATGTGGCTCTCCCCTACATGGCCGGCAGCCTCGGGGCCAGCAATGACGAAAGCACCTGGATTCTGACCTCTTATCTAGTCTCGAATGCCATCGTATTGCCCATCAGTGGTTGGTTTGCCGGCGTCCTTGGACGCAAACGCTTCTTCCTCTTGTGTCTCGCGATCTTCACCATCAGTTCATTGCTGTGCGGCATCGCGCCGAGTCTGGGAGCCATAATCTTTTTCCGGGTGCTGCAAGGTGCAGGCGGGGGCGGACTGCAGCCGATAGCGCAATCCATTCTGGCCGACACCTTTCCTCCCGAAAAGCGCGGTCTGGCATTTGCGCTCTACGGCATCACCACGATCATCGCCCCAACCGTGGGCCCCACGTTGGGCGGATGGATCACCGACAATTACAGCTGGCGTTGGATTTTCTTCATCAACTTGCCGGTAGGAATTCTGACGCTGTTCCTGGTACTGCGCCTGGTGGAAGACCCACCGTGGATGAAGCGTCTCGCGGGTCGAGCGGTGAAAATCGATTACATCGGCGTAGCCCTGCTGACGCTGGGGGTAGGCGCACTCCAGGTGATGCTCGACAAGGGGCAGGAAGACGACTGGTTCGGCTCGCACTTCATTCTCACCCTGGCGGTACTCGCAGCAGGCGGCCTGGTCTCACTCGTCATATGGGAGTGGTTTCAAAAACAGCCTATCGTTGATGTCCGGCTTTTCAAGAACCTCAATTTTCTTGGCGCGAACGCAATGATGTTCGTTCTCGGCATCATGCTGTTCTCCAGCTTAGTGATGATGCCTTTGTTTCTTCAGACGCTGATGGGCTATACGGCGGAGTCGGCAGGTCTGGTGCTCTCCGGTGGCTCGCTTGTCCTTCTCGTCCTTATGCCTGTCGCCGGCGCGATCGTGGGCAAATTCCAGGCGCGTTACATCATTGGTTTTGGCTGGTTGGTGTTGTCGCTGGGAATGTTTTACTCGACGCAGCGGCTCGACCTGGACATCAGCTTTGGGGCAGCCAGCTTCCTGCGGGTATTGCAGGTCGTTGGCCTCGCTTTTCTTTTCGTCCCCATTAACATCGTGTCCTATGTTGGAATGCCTGCCGATAAGAGCAACAGCGTTGCCGGCCTAGTGAATTTCATGCGAAACATCGGCAGCAGCATTGGCACCTCCATGGTCACAACGCTGATTGCACGGCGCGCGCAATTCCATCAGGTGCACCTGGTCGCCCACACCAGCCCGGGGCACCCAACATTTATGCAGTCAGTCGAGAGCCTGGCCGCGTACTTGAGCGCATCGGGCTTAGACGTGGTCCAGGCGACGAGCCAGGCTTATGCCCGCGTGTACCAGGAGGTGATTGGCCAAGCCACTACTCTCGCTTATATCGATACATTCTGGGTTCTCTGTATCGGCGCGGCAATTATGTTTGTTGTGTCCTTCGCGCTGAAAAAGAATCAACCTGGAGGCGGAGGGGAAGTCGCAGTTGGATAAGCGTCGGCGTAGTGTAAAGGTGCAGACAGTGTCCTGAGAACTGTAAAGTCAAGACGCTCCTCGACTGGGGTCCAGGCAGAGATTCTTAATGGAGAAGTAAGTGAGCGATTTATGCCAATCCGACTGATCACGATCGATCGCGAGTACGGAAGCGGAGGCGGCGACATTGCCGCCGAGGTGGCCGCCAAGCTTGGTTGGAAGCTTTGGGATCAATCACTCACCGAGGAAATCGCGCGCCGCTTGGATTGCGATTGCGCTGCCGTCGAGAGGCATGAAGAGCGAAAAGATCCAGCCTACTACCGGCTTCTTAAGTCCTTTATGCGGGGAAGCTTTGAAGGCAGCTTGAATGCCCCGCGTTTGAAGATGGTCGATACAGAATGCGTACGCGAAGTGGTGCAAAGGCTCCTGCCGGAAATCGCTGCGGAGGGCAACTGCGTGATCGTCGGACGAGGGTCGGCTTATTATCTAAGCAAGCGGTCCGATGCTTTTCATGTTTTCATTTATGCGCCCTTTCAAGAGCGGGTGCGACGTCTCGAGGCCACCGGGAAGAGTGAGAAGGAAGCGATGGAACTTGCCGAGGTTGTAGACCGCGACCGCGCCGACTTCATAAATAAATACTTCGACGTCGACTGGCCCGGGAGACACCGTTTTCACTTGATGGTCAACTCCGGAATGGGAAATGAAGCAGCCGTTGCGATCATTCTCGATGCGCTTGCGCGTTATACGAAAGAGCGCAAGTGGTCTACGGCTGCACACCAGGGTGCATTCGAAGGAGGATAATTATGGCAACCGTGGGAACCGCACCGGCCAAAACCCCAGAGCCGCCAGACTCGGAGCAACCGGAGACGTCAGTCGGAGGCGGAGAACGGACGAGCCTGTCGCGGCTACGGCGCTCGAAAACAGGGATGCGGGTGTTGCTTGCACTCGTCGCGCTCGTTGTTGTGGCGAGCTCGGTACTGCTCTACCGCTATCTGATCTCCTGGGAGTCCACCGATGATGCGCAGATTGACGGTTACATTTATCCGGTCAGTTCCCGTGTTTCCGGCTACGTGACTCGCGTCCTGGTCGACGACAATCAGTATGTGGAAGCCGGTACGGTGTTGGTACAGCTCGATCCTAAAGATTTTGAAGTAGCAGTGGCCAACGCCAAGGCAACCCTCGCCAACGACCAGGCCAGTGCCTCCGCGCTCCGTACCACCGTTCCAATCACCTCGGTAAACACCGCAAGCCAACTCTCCAGTGCTCAGGCGGATGTTGACAACGCCAAGGCTGGGCTGGTCGCGGCGCAGCGGAGTTTCCAGGCTGCCCAGGCTTCCCTTCAGCAGGCCGAGGCCAACGACCTAAAGGCCCAGGATGATGTGACCAGGTACAAACCACTTGCAGAAAAGGACGAAATTCCGCAGCGTCAGTACACGCAAGCCGTCGATAGCCAGAAGGCCACTGCCGCCGCGGTCGAGGCTGCCCGCGCGGGCGCAGCCGCCGCAGAACAAGCGGTCACTCAGGCCCGCACTCGAATTGCGCAGGCCCAAGCCGGACTGCAGTACGCCGAGACGCAACCGCAGCAGATATCGGTGCAGCGGTCGCGTGCTCAGTCGGCGGATGCGGAAACCGAGCGGGCCGCTGCGATCCTCCAGCAGGCGCAGCTCAACCTGCAGTACACGACGGTGGTCGCGCCGATCAGCGGGATTGTTGGGCAAAGATCCGTCCAGCCGGGACAGAATGTGGCGCCTGGCCAGCAAATGATGACCATCGTTCCTCTGGACAGTCAGAACATTTGGGTGACCGCCAACTTCAAGGAAACGCAGCTAAAACACATGCGCCCGGGTCAGCGCGCGAAGATCTCCGTCGACACGTACGGTAGAAAATATGACGGACGTGTTTTGAACATAGCTGGCGCCTCTGGGGCGCGCTACAGCTTGCTGCCGCCAGAGAATGCGACGGGAAACTATGTCAAGGTGGTCCAGCGAATACCCGTGAAGATTGTGTTCGAAAAGGGGCAGGACCCCGAGCACTTGCTGAGACCAGGAATGTCCGTGGAACCGAGCGTAA
>JBPYDQ010001008.1:0-7135 GCA_051986135.1 Terriglobales bacterium
CGCTGTACTTTGCCGGCTTGCAACACCTCGAAGCCAGCAGCGCGATTGTGACCAGCTGCCTGGAGCCGGTGTTCTCGATCATTCTGGCGGCGATTCTATTAGGAGAGAGGGTTCGCCCACTGCAGACAATTGGCATCTTGACGGTTCTCGTAGCGACTGTGCTGGTTCAAATGCCAGAGCGGGGAGCGCGGGAGGAAATCGCTATGGTGGAGCCGATCGAATAGTCGGACGGCAGGCTTCGGATTGTTACTGTTTTGATTTGTTTGGTCTGACGGTTGTCGGTGACGAATTTCGTGGCGGCTCGGGGAATGAAAGGCCGCCAGGCAGAAGGGTCGCTATCATTCCTCGCAAATTCCTGCACAAAAATGGGTTTTACTCACCCGACCCTATGACAGTTGGCATCGGCGCCGGTACCGTGCAGCTATTCCAGCTGCTTCCCTTTGGTCTCTGGCAATTGTGTCGCGGCCAGCGTGGCTAAAAAGAACGATGCCGCGCATAGATAGAACGCCCAACTCAATCCCTTCGCCTGGCCCACTCGGCCGATCACGAACGGCGCAAGCGAGCTCATCGTGCGCGCCCCGTTATACGTGAATCCGAGGGCGCGTGCGCGTACACGGGTGGGGAAAATTTCGCTGCCGACGATGCCCGATCCGGAAAAGAATCCCGTCCCGAAGAACGCGACGCTTACTCCTAACAAGAGTAGGGCCACGCTGCTCCGGGCCGAAGCGTACACCGGCACCAGCAGAGCGGCAACCAACGTGTACAAAATGAACGATTTCCTGCGGCCTAGGTGGTCTGCGACCCAGCCGAAGCTGGCGTAACCGGGAAACATCCCAACCAGATTCAGTACCACGAGCAGGGTTGTTGTCCCCATCACGCCGAAGCCGCGCCCACCCTGCTCGACGGGGAGCGAGAGATAAGGTGGAATCCAGGTAAACAGGCCCCACCAGGCAAACATCCCAAAGAAGTTTAGCAGCAGAAGAGTAAGCGTAGGCTGGAGCAGCGGAGGGGTGAAGATGCGCGCCAAGCTACCGTGTCCATGTTGGCGCTTGGCCGCGGCTGCGCGGTCGGATCCGACCGCCAGCCGGTGTTGCTGAATCCACATCTCCGATTCCGGCACGCCCTTCTGTATCCCGAAGACAACCATCGCGGGCAGGATGCCGACAAAGAACACCATGCGCCAATCCGCATAATGCAGAACCACTCCGGCCACCAGGGCGGCCAGTGCATATCCGATCGCCCACGAGCTTTGCACGACGGCGATGGCTTTGGCGCGCAATTCGCTCGGCCATGTTTCCGCAACCAGCGTGGCGCCGGTGTTCCACTCGCCGCCCATGCCCAACCCGAGAATGAAACGGAAGACGGCCAGCATCAGCACCGACCTGGAAAGGCCGGAAGCAAACGAGCACAGCGAGTAGGTGAGAATGCTGAGCGTCAGGGCACGTTTTCGCCCGATGCGATCAGCAATGAATCCAAAGGCCACTCCGCCAATGCCCGAAGCGAGAAGGGTCAGGGTATTGAGTAATCCGCCCATCGCCTTGCTCATGCCGAGATCGAGCATGATATGGGCCAGCACCAACGCGTAGAGCATGGTGTCGAACGCGTCGAGCATCCAACCCAAGGCGGCGGCGACTAAGGTTCGACGCTGCGCCGGGGTAATCGCGGAAAATTTGAGGCCGGGTCCCGTCGCCATCGGGCCGCGATTGTAGCAGGAAACTGGAGTGAGTTCGGAGCCACGACTCGAGCCGGGGGAAGGCGACGAGAAGCTTCTGTTAGAAACCCAGCTTGCTCTGTCTCGTTTTGGGCAAGCAAAATCGCGCGTTTTCTTCTCTGGGCGACTGTCGAAAGGGCTCTGGGGAGCGCGGAAGGGAAGGAATCACTCGCGGGCGGTAGCCCCGGTATGCTGTGGTTGCCGGCTGTGCAGGTGGAAATACCTTCTGGCCTTCTTCACGTCCTTCGCAATCTGTTCCCGCAGGGCTTCAATCGAAGGAAATTTGATCTCATCGCGCAGGCGAGTAAGAAAAGAGAGTTCAACCTCTGTTTCGGGACGTAGTTCAATAGGGTGAAAATTCAGCAGGTGCGTTTCTACGGCAAACGATTCCTCACCAAACGTCGGCCGCTTGCCAACGTTCGTAACCGAATCGAAACATTCCTCACCCACTCGCGCCGCCGTCACATATACTCCGTCGCCCGGCAGCAGTTCTTCATATCGGCTAAGGTTGATAGTCGGCACGGTGTATTTCGACCCGTAGCCACGCCCCCGCCCGGCGGTAGAAAGGATGCGAAATGGCCTGCCCAGCAGATGGCGGGCGCGGCTGACGCGTCCAGCGGCAACTAACGTTCGGATATGGCTGCTCGATACCGGCTCCCCGCGAAGGGTCATCTCAGGGTAGGTTATGACCTCGAATCCCATCTCGCGGCCAAATCCCGCTAGCATTGCCACATCGCCGGCCGCTTTGTGGCCGAAATGGAAGTTGTATCCCTCGTGTACTTCGATCGCCTTCAATCCCTGTTTCAAGATGCGATGTGCAAACTGATGAGGAGTCATCAACGACAGGTCGCGCGTGAACGGCAACAGCAGCACCGCATCGATCCCGGTCTCTTGCAAGAATCGAAGTTTCTCAGGTGTTGGGGTCAGCAGCTTGAAGGGACTGTCCGGGCGCAGGATGCGGATCGGATGTGGCTCGAACGTCACAGCGACAGCTTTGGCCTTCTTCCGGCGCGCCCGCCCCAGCATCGCTTCTAGCACGTGCGCGTGAGCACGATGGACCCCGTCAAAATTTCCGACACTAACCACGGTTGAACCGAAGTGCGGGGGAATATCGGCGATCTGGTGCAAAACCTTCATCATCTCAAATCTCAAAGTCCAGCTTCATACCATCGTACGAGAGCCGCACATTCGGAGGCAGCGTTGCGTTGGTTGCCTGGTGGGGCAGATCGTGACAGATATGGGTAAAAAACGCCCGTTTCGGCTGTAATTGGTTTACGATTCGCAACGAGTTCTCGACCGTCGAGTGCGTGGGATGCGGCTTATGCCGCAGCGCGTCCAGAAACAGAATGTCGAGCCCTTGCAGGCGCTCGATGGATGTTTGAGGCACATCGCTGAAGTCGGTCAGGTAGGCAGCCGCTCCGAAGCGAAAGCCATAAATTTCACTTTCACCATGAATCACCGCGACCGGCTCGAAGCGCGCTCCAAACAAGTCCACCGGGCCATCCAGATGCTTGAGTTCCACTCGAGCGATGCCGCCGAACTTGTAGTCGGCGGCGAAAATGTAGCTAAACATGGTGCGCAGGAATTCAGCCGCCTCCCGACGGGCATAGAGGGGGATTCTCCCGGGGCGATGAAAACTAAGAGGGCGGAGGTCGTCGATACCCAGTATGTGATCGGCATGCGTATGCGTGTACAGAACTGCATCCACATGCTGAATCCGCTCGCGAATGGCCTGCTCACGAAAATCGGGAGTGGTGTCGATTAAGACCAGACGTCCATCGTATTCGACCATGATCGATGGCCGGGTGCGACGGTCACAGGGATCGGTAGAATGGCATACGGCGCAATCGCAGCCAATGGTAGGCACGCCCATGGACGTGCCGCTGCCCAGCACCGTGAGCCTGGCTTTCATCGAGCTTTGGAGGTGCCTGGTTGAGCCTGCGGTGGCCGCGCAAGAGAGTTGGTTACCTCGACGTAAGCCATGCGCAGCTCGTACAGCGAGTTCTGCAGAAAATTGTCCTCCCGCGAGCTTAGGTTGCCCTTGGTTTTTTCCGTCAGCAGGCCGAGCGTGTCAATCGTCTGGCGGGCGCCAATCAAGTCAATCGCCGGCTGGCCGCCCTCTTCATGCATAAGCCCGAGTTGGAGCATGGCGGTCATGTACAGCGAGGCGATAAAGCGCTCGAAGGTCATTTGCAATTCTTGGGAGGACTGACCACTAAGCTCGACCCGTGTGTCTAAAACTTTGGAGGATTTCTGGTAAGCATCTTTTTGCGCTTGTTGCTCGGCGACGCTGGGTGCGGCCGGCATCTCTTCGACCGCCTGCGCTTCTCCAGTGGCGGCGGGCTTTTCCCGAGACGGTGCTTCGGCTACAGTCGTCTTCTTTTCCTGTTCCTCTTCCGTGTCCCGGCGAAGATCTCCTTCGGCGGTGAACGGGCGTCGATCTGTCACGGTGAAACCGTCCTTTTTTTCAGGCATACTCAACTCTCAGTAAAGTCATTATCATCCGTGGGTCACTCTTCCTAGGCTGTCGCGAAAATTTCCGCGAAGGGCAGCTCTGCGACCGTCGCTCTGGCCTCCGCGATCCGAATCTCTTTACCGGTTGCACCTGCCTCGCGGCGAACATAGCCGAGGGCAACCGCGATCTCGCCCGCGGCGGTTGGTAGAGATCTGGCGCTGGTGATTTCCGCAATTTCTTTGCCTTCTGCCTGAGCCTTGCTGCCGGGCGCGGGGACCGGACCAGCAATTCGAAATCCGGTAAACTTGCGATGCACTGCGCCACGCGATCTGATCCGCTCCACAATTTCCTGGCCGATGTAGCAGCCCTTAGTGTAATGCAGTGCCCGGAACTGCTCCGTCTCTTGCGGCAGATCGCGCTCGCGGATATCCACACCATAGCGCGGAACTCCACAGGCGATTCGAAACAGCTCTACTGCCTCGGATCCGGCTGGGAGTGCGCCCGCATTCACCAATTCCTGCCACAGTCTGCTCAAAGCAGCCGGCTCCATCCAGATTTCATACGATCGAACCTTGGGCAGGTCACCGCGAATAATAATCAGGCCCGAATCCTGCCAACTACCATGCACGAGCTCGAGCGGCTTCAACTCCGAATGGCTGATTCCTATTCTGCCCAGCACCTCTGCCGACTTCGGCCCGGCCAGCCCGATGGCCGCCCATTTGCCGGCGTTTGCGATCTCCACCTTGTCCATGATGATGTAGCGCCGCAAAATCGCAACCAGGTTTTCCGCCTGCGACTGATCTGTGTCAATCACCAGAAAGTCACCGTGATTGTAAACAGTCAAATCGCCCAAGATACGGCCCTGAGGCGTGAGCAGAAAACTGTACGCTCCTTGCCCCACCGGAAGATCGCGGACGTTGTTCGTGATCATCCCGTTAAGCCAACGGATGCGGTCCCTCCCCGTCACCAGCAGCTTAGCGCGCCAGCCGAGATCGTAAGCGCCTGTCCCGCCCAGCAAGGCTCTAAACTCCGCGCCAAGATCGGAATAGAGGGCGATGGTGTCTGCGCCGCGGTATTCTTCCCGCCGCAGGCCCGTGAGCTTCTCGGTGAGTTCCGTCATTCCCATCTTAACCTTCGATTATAACGGAGCCCTGGCCAAAGGCATCTCACCCAAGTGGTGTGCTAAGTTAAGCTAGCGTGAGCAAAAAGCGCATAGCCGTCGTGGCCGGTGACGGCATCGGACGCGAGGTGATCCCCCAGGCCCTCGCAGCCATTCGAGCCAGCGGAGCGCCCGTCGAGTTCACCGAGTTCGATTGGGGCGCAGAGCGCTACCTGAAAGACGGCACCACGGTTCCGGCGGATAGCTTTCCCATGCTGGAGCGCGATTTTGATGCCATCCTGGTGGGTGCTTTGGGCGATCCCCGCATAACCACAAACATTCACGCAAAAGAAATCCTGCTGGGCATGCGCTTCAAAATGGACCTCTATGCCAATGTCCGGCCAGTGCGTCTGCTGGATTCTTCGTTGTGTCCCCTGAAAGGAGTAGAACCGAAGGACATTGATTTCGTAGTCATCCGCGAGAACACCGAAGGCGTGTACGGCGACCTGGGAGGGGTATTCAAGCAGGGAACCGCTGACGAGGTGGCCATTCAGGAAGATATCAACACCCGGAAAGGTGTCGAACGCGTGATTCGCTTCGCTTTTCAGTACGCCATGTGCAATAAGAAACAAGATGGCAGTTCTCGCAAGTGCGTGCTGCTGTGTGACAAGTCCAATGCCATGACCCACGCGGGCAGCCTATGGCAGCGCAGCTTCCGCGAGATCAGCCAGGCACTTCCACATATCGAGACCGCTCACATGTACGTGGATGCACTCTGTATGCAGATGGTTCGCGACCCGCGCCAGTTCGACGTAATTGTCACCAACAATATGTTTGGCGACATCATTACGGACCTTGCGGCAGGATTGCAGGGCGGCCTGGGAATGGCGGCCAGCGGCAACATTCATCCCGGAAAGACATCGATGTTCGAACCTGTGCACGGTTCGGCCCCGCCGATTGCGGGAAAAAACCTGGCCAATCCCCTGGGTGCCATTCTCAGTGGCGCCATGATGCTGGGCTATTTGGGTCTGACCTCCGAGGCTGACAAGATCGAAGCTGCCGTTCTCGAGGCGGTTCGCCAGAGGAAAACAACCGCCGATATCGGTGGCAACTTAGGGACCAGGGAGGCCGGGACGTGGATCGCCAACAAAGTCAGCCAAGGATGAGCACGGATTGTCGGCCTTCAACCACACCATGGTGGGAGCTGGAAATCGGAAGAAGGCGGGAAATTGTATGAAGGCTCCCAACATATCGCCCAGGCGCTTCCTCTGGATCGCTTCCTTACTGCTACTCGCTGCGCTGGTTGCATGCGGGAGCGCGCCGGCAGAGGCGCAGGCGCAATCGTCAACCAAGAATCCGCAGAATCAGCTGGGACCCGCGAGCGACCAGCACGCCGCCGACGAGAAGGCCCAACCTCCGGAGTCGCAAAAGGAAACCAGAATCTCTCCTCGGGAAGCCGAAGAACTGTTTCGCTCCGTCGATGAAATCGTCTCCTTTTCCAGCCACGATACTGGGCTTCCCGTCTTTCATCCCGTCAAAAGGCAGTTGATTGGCAGGGACGAGCTTACCGCTTATCTCGAGAAGCACATGGAAGAGGACAAAGACTCGCAGCGTCTAAAGCGCTCCGAACTTGTGCTCAAGAAATTCGGCTTGTTGCCACCGAGTTTCGATCTGCACCGATTCCTGCTCGCTTTACTACGAGAGCAGGTGGCCGGTTATTACGACGTTGAAACCCAAACCGTCAACCTGTTGGACTGGGTGGATGCCGAGCAGCAGAAGCCGGTACTGGCTCATGAACTCACGCACGCCCTGCAGGACCAATCATTCCATCTGGAGAACTGGATGAAGGTCGGCCAGACCGACTTGGGGC
>JBPYDQ010001009.1:0-3663 GCA_051986135.1 Terriglobales bacterium
GCCAAGTCGGTGATGGGAACCGTGGGTTACATGGCGCCTGAGCAGGTTCGCGGTCGACCGGCGGATCATCGCGCCGACATCTTTTCGTTTGGAGCCGTGCTCTACGAGATGCTCACTGGTCAACGCAGTTTCTCCAAAGACTGCTCGGCCGAAACTCTCACTGCCATCCTGAAGGAAGATCCGCCCTCGATTTCGCAGTTGGCGCCGAACACGCCTCCCGCCCTGCAACGTGTCGTGCAGCGTTGCCTTGAGAAGAACCCGGCGCAGCGCTTTCAGTCGGCATCCGACTTGGCGTTCGCCTTAGAGTCGCTGTCGGATTCCGGCATCACCTCCGGAACCGGGGCACACGGACCGGCGCACCCGCCCAGCCGGTTCCGCATTACCTTCGTCGTTGTCGTCGCGCTCCTTATTTGCACCGCGGTCGCTGTTACTTACACCTGGACCCGTCCTCCGGCCGTGCCCACGCTCTCCAATTACGTTCGCCTGACGACCGACGGCCAGCCGAAAGCGATTGTCGGCACCGATGGTTCTCGGCTCTATCTCTTCCTTGGTGGGGCTGGCTCTTCGCATGGCATGGCACAGATGTCAGTCACGGGCGGTGATATTCAAAACCTGCCGATTCTTTCCTCCGACATGGTTCCTTTCGGTATCTCGCCCCAAGGTTCCCAGGTGCTGGCCGGCCAGACGCAGGTCAATAACGCCGGCAGTCCTCTGCTTTCCATTCCTATCTTGGGTGGTTCGCCGCGACGTGTGGGCGACATACAGTTTCAGAACGCCGCGTTGTCCCACGAAGGTACGCAACTGGCGTACACATTGGGTGGTGACCTGTTCGTTGCAGGCGCTGACGGCTCCCACCCCCAGAAAATCTTTTCCGTAAATGATCCCAAGGAATATCTCCTCAATGTCGCATGGTCTCCGAAGGACGATCGGGTACGTTTTGGTCGCAGTAACTTCTCCTCGAATGCAATGTTGGAGATTCGGACGGACGGGTCAAATTTGCGTCCGTTACTCGAGGAATGGAGAGCTCTCCCCAGTGAAAACGGCGAGATGACTTGGACCGCTGATGGCAAATATTTCCTTTACGTATCGAAGGGTCAAATCTGGATGCTTCAGGAGAAGGACGGTCTATTCCACCGCGAGATCAAGCCACTACAGCTAACATCTAGTCCGCTCGTTCTCTCGAACCCTACTCCCAGCAGAGATGGGAAGAAGCTCTTTGCCGTGGGATATGACCAGCGTGGCGAACTCATGCGTTACCACATGAAGTCCCGCCAGTTCACCCCATTTCTGGGCGGTATCTCGGCGGAGTTCGCTTCCTTCTCCCCCGACGGCCAATGGGTCGCATATGTTCTCTACCCGGAAGAAACAATGTGGCGCAGCAAGATTGACGGTACTGAGCGTCTGCAACTGACCAATGAGCCCACTGAGGCGTTGTTGCCGCGCTGGTCTCCCGACAGCAAGAAGATTCTAGTCTCGCTCTATTCTTATCCCGGTCCGGCTCGCATTGTCGAGATTTCGCGTGACGGCGGAACACCGCAGCCGCTGTTCCCGCATGACTCGCTAAATCAAGTAGACGCAACTTGGTCGCCGGACGGCAAGCGTGTGGCCATCGGTGGAAGTTCCGCCGACAAATCAGTGGGTATCCGAATGCTTAATTTAGTCACTCACCACATCGAAACCCTGCCGGGTTCGCAAGTGCTTTATTCGCCGCGGTGGTCGCCGGACGGACGATATCTCGCGGCCATGACGCCAGACCAAACTCGCATCATGCTCTTCGATTTCCAGAAGCAAGCATGGAAGCAAATATCCAGCGGTTCTCATTTGGGGTGGCTTGCATGGTCGAGAGATGGGGACCAACTCTTTTATCTGGACTATGCCGGCAACACCTCCATCCGCACGATTCGGATTCGCAATGGCTCCATCGAAACTGTCTGCGAACTCAAGGACTTTCCGCTGACCGGTATGTGGGGCAGCTCTCTGACCCTCGGTCCTGACGATTCACCTTTGCTGCTGCGCAACATCGGCACGCACGACGTGTACTCGCTGGACTTGAAAGAGCCATAAAGGCTCGACCAGTCGTACCACGGCATTTTCAGGAGTCACCTCGATTTCCTAACCTGATCAGCACCCTACATGACTACAACCGCCACCGAAACTCCTTCGGGTCGGTCCACAGCTTTCGCATGGAGCGTAGCTTCAACCAATCCACTCCGCAGGTGCGGGAATATCTTACGATGGTTAAGCCTGCTCAGTGATCCGTCACAGTTGGCGAGAAATCGCGATAGTACTCATTGACCTTCCGGCGGCGTGAGTGTATCCGCTGTTTGCTCCAGCCATTGTATTGAATGCGGCAATCGCGAGTGCAACCGTCCGATAAAATAGCCCAGAACTTTACTGCCCCCTGGCCATTTCTGCTTCCGTGGGAGCAGTTTCAGATAACTTCAGTCGCTCGTTCTCGATCGGGACAGGAGTAGCGGTTCGGAGGAACGAGAGTGTCAGTGCCGATGCAAGCATGCTGCCACCGATAAACGTCAGGCTGGCATGGACGGAACTGGTCGCGTCATTGAGATGCCCGACGATTGAGGGGCCGATGAACGCGCCAACTCCACCGACGGAGGCGACCAGACCGAACAAGGCGGCTGCAGTGGTGTCCGAGAGGAACGTCGAAGGGATTGCCCAAAACGTGGGATAAACGCCTTGATAAAAAAAATAGTAGAGCGTAATCAGACCTAACACCAGGACAAAATGTCCCGACGATACTCCGATCAGCAAATAACAACAGCCTGCACTGAAAATCGGAATCACCGTGTGCCACTTCCGTTCTCCGGATCTGTCCGAAGTCCAGGAATTGATGAGCAAACCCACCAGTCCCGCAAACGCTGGCAGCATGACAAGTCTCGCCACCGTCGTGGCGGGCAGATTCGAGAGACGCTGAAGAAACGTGGGCATCCAGAAAGCATTCGTGATGCCCGCCATCAGAAAGAAAAAATAGCCGGTCATGAGTAACAGCAAACGAGAGTCTTTGCATGCATCCCAAAAGCTCATCCGCCCGCCCTTTGTCTTGGCGGCACGTTCAGCAGCGAGTTCAGTGATGGTGACGGCGCGTTCGTCCTCGGGCAGCCAACTTGCTTCCGAGGGGTGATCAGTGAGGTAAAAGAAGGTAATGACACCGACTATCACGGCCGGAATCCCCTCTACGATGAAGAGCCATCGCCAACCAGAGATGCCTAACACGTGGACCGAAAGCAGCCACCCCGCGACAGCGGAGCCAATGAATGACCCAAACGGAGACGCTGTGTAGAAGCCGGCAAACGCTCTTGCCCGATCCTTCTGCGTGAACCAGTGGGTGAGGTAGATGATAATTCCGGGGAAAAAACTGGCTTCAGCCGCTCCCAAAAGCAAACGAACGACGTAAAACTGGTTCGCATTTTGAATGAAGGCCGTCAGTAGGGTAATCAATCCCCACGAGACCACGATGCAGGAAATCCATTTGCGGGCGCTCCAACGCTCCAGCAGAATGACACCAGGAATTATAAAGGCTAAATACGTGAGATTGAACAAACTCACGCCGAAGCCGTAGACGCTGTCAGAGAACCCTAACTCCGATTTCATACGGAGAGCGGCGAACGAGATGTTAAAGCGATCAATGATTTGGATGAGGTA
>JBPYDQ010001010.1:0-5946 GCA_051986135.1 Terriglobales bacterium
TTTCTCAAACACCTGGTTGAACATGGCTTGCTGTCGAGCGTTTCCGAGGCGCTCGACGCGATTCTGCACCGAATCAGCACCGAATCACCAAGGCCCGACGTCGGGGCTACCGTTTGACGCCATGAGGACCTGTCCACGGATGCCGGGCCACCTGGAGATTGACCCGGCCTCGGAAGACGGTCAGTCTCCCAGCAATAAGCCACTGTTCAATGTTTTCAACGCTTTAGCTGCGGGTCCCCGCTGTAAGATACTGGCTTTTAGTGGTCAATTAGGACAAATATTAGGACAAATTCAGGGTCATTTGGCGGTGGTTTATGCGGAGCGGTTGAGCGCTCTTCTCGGCTTCTCGGTCCACTGTCAAGCAGTGTGCTCGAAAATACTTCCGCAGCGTTTGCACACGGCAGCGACGGGATCTCCAACTTGGTATAGGAACTGATTCCAATCGGTATTGCCGCACGAGCAGGCCAGCTTGTTTGCGGCCAACTCTTCTATGCGTGTGTGAAGGTCTTGCGCACGTTCAGGCATGACATTGGATGCTATCAGCTTCTTCCTGAATCCCGATGGCTCCCACGCTTTGAACATGCCCAAAAAGATAAGAGAAACCCGGTCTTTTGTCATCAAACAAGGACAAATTGTCATCGTTGGATTCCTTTGGTCCGCCGATGAGATCGTCACGGAACGTTTCTTTGGCCTCCGCGATCTCCAGCAGCCCTCCCGGCCTTGCTGTGGCCCCGCATCTGCTATTATTTTTAGTTACGGCAAATTTGTTCGAAGAAGCCAACAAAATCAAGGGATGCGGCAGATCAAAGCCAGAACTCTGGGCGCTGAAGCGAAACCTGCGACCGTGTAGAACTCATATACGAAATATCCGTAGACAAATAGCTTGTGTACGACTTCAAACTGTTTCTTTACATCGTCTGGCACGGATTGCTGAATTTCCCAATTCTCAAAAAGTTGCTGGATCGAGTCAGTCGTGATTGGCCCCACGAACATCGAATGCATCGGGTCCGCCTCCATCAGTTTTTCAAAGGGAATGAGATTAAAGCATAAGGATTCAATTTCAATCGTTTCCCCTGTAGAATTCAGCTCCCCGTCCTCCTCGCCCGGAGTTCCCATGTATCCCGCTCGCACGGTCAGTGTCGCGCTCTTCGCCTGGCCCCGTTGCATTGATGAGTTTGCCTTCGATTGGCAGCGTATCCGCAATCTCGTCTATAGCTGGCGGGTTCGCGTGTGTTGGTCAAGCGGGCACTGGAATGAGAGTGATTTCTCGTATGCCCTTGCAGTAGAATCCTGCCCAATGCGCAAGAACAAACGTGAACTGCTGTCCCCGGAAGTGTTGGCATTCCTGCGGAACCAACCCAATGTGGAGCCGTGCAAAGAATTTCAGCGCGTGAATATCGATAAGTTCTTCGACCTGCGACACGATAAATGCGAAGTGTGTCTGCCGTCCCTGCGGCAACTCGATCACGAGTCGAACGTGATTCGTATGCTGGCCGAGAGTCGGAAGTAACCGCCGCTTTCCGCAGGCGATTCTGCCGAGCTGTTACTCTCGTGGTGGTTCGGGCATCAGCGCCTTCAGTGTCTCGGCCAGCTTCGACAGTTCGTCTTGTTTGGTGAGGACCGCATCGAAGACCACATCGAATCCCGTTGCTGGAGGAGACGCCTGGTTTCCTAAGTCCACCACTGAAGCGTTGAAGCCGACGATCTTGACGTGGGGAAGCGTGCTTCGCAGAAGCGCCGCCGTCACCAAGAGCGGCATGTCGAGATTGAGGAGTACCAGGTCGCAGCCAGCCTCCACCGCTTTGTGGATCGCGGACACGCCATCGTCTACTACATCGCACACCTTGTAGGGCGTTGTGGTTTCGATGAAATGCCGAATGGCACCGCGCACGGCGGTGCGGTTGTCAACAAGAACGAGTCGAGGTCTGTGCGGGTTGGTCATAGGGGAAGGCTTCGGTGGGTTTACGCCGCTTCACACGGCGTCGTGTCGAGTTGCAGCCCAACCGCAAATCTTCCGTCCTCTAAACGTTGACAGTAAACCACCTGCGCTGGCACGTTCAGGTGGTCGTCTCGTGCTTCCAAACGCAGAAGCTTCCCTGGAGCGCAAATAGAATTGGTAATCACCCGCGCACCCCAGGAACTCACGTTTTCAGTGATTGCCTCAACTCTGGGAGTCGGCGATACGCCTACGGGCACAAGCTCTACGACCTGCTTCTTCGCAATCCGGCGTTCGACACGGCCAGTCGGCACTCGCATCCTTCGCGGGCTTCCTGCCTTCCTTCCTGCGACGTTGGGCCAGGGGGGCGGCGTTTACGGGAAGGTTATGATCCTCCACATTCATCCACAGTGATCCCTATAAGCAGCTAAGAATATCCGGCGAACACTTGAATCTTTGTTCGGCAGCAGTCTCATCCTTCGTGGGGTGAATCAGGTAGGACCTGTGGATTTTTGAAAGGGCGAAATCGAGCGGCGTCTCAACCATTTCGATGTCACGTACTATCCCGTGCTGACGTGGGCAAAGAAAAAGTCATCGCGGCGGATTCTCCACGGAAAGGAACTAGAATGGTCATTGGTAGGGCCAACTCACCTATGGATGACAGAACAAAAGACGGTTCTTATCCCGGCGCATCAAACTGCCCGCGTTGTCTTCGTCATCACCTATGACATTTACGGAGACGATACTGTGGCGACGAGCATCACGGATTGGACCAAAGAAGCGACACAAAAGGAATTTGCCCGGCACTTATTAAGCAGTGCCGAGGCATTCGTTCTTCTTGACGAATTGCACCGCTACCGAATTGATTTGCCACTGCAAGATGCATTCAAGTAGATTGTGGTAGAGTAGGTTCTCCCCGTTCTCCCTACCTAATTCAGCAACCCAGGTGTTCCATGACAACGAGCATCGCTCTCTTCGACTGCCCCCACTGCACTGATGAGTTCGCTTTCGACTATAAGAGAATCGTAGGCCTTGCTTACGGCTGGCGCGTCCGTGTTCGTTGCCCCGGCTGCGGGAACATCGTGGAGGTTGTGATGCTCGCGTACACCGTGATTCACGGTTGCGACCCCAGCAAGTACAGGCCGGGAGAGATCACGGAGATTTTGCCGCCCGACCCGAAGGCTTCACCTGATTGGCGTATGTCGGTTAATACGCTCAGAATGGAGATTCTTCAAAAGAAAACTGGATGGCGACCCGAGCCAGGCCGCTGAGACTCATGGCTGGCCTGGTTGAGACTTCATTCGAGGGAGGTTGGCTATGTGGATTGTAAAAGGCGCACTGCTCGGAATACTGTTCTTCATCGTGGGCGGGCTTAGTTATATCTACATTCGCATAAGGGTCGGAGTCTATCTGTATGCACGGGCGGTTAAAGCTGGCCGTCCAACCCATGGGATACTTCCGTATTATTCGTCAACTGACTTGCTGAACGATCCTCGTTTCTGGATTACGTTTTTGGCGGCGATTGTGATTGGGTTGTGGATCATGAGAGCACGAATGACGCGCACTGTATGAAAAATGGTCGGAGCTCAACATTGCGAGGGTTCCCGAGTTGTATCCGGCACCGTACCGTGGCCGTTATGTATCTTCTTCGCGGCTTTTAATGTCGCCCACCTCGCTCTTTGCGCCTTCGCAATTCTGGCTTTCGCGCCTGCCGACATGCGATGTTTCTTGTCACGCTGCCGCCATTGACATTGGTCTTTCCGCCCAAGATTTTTGATGGTGGAGTTGAGTGTATCCAACTGCTGTTGCAGCTCAGTTATGTCTTACCAGTCTGTCGAGAATTCTTTCGCCGCCCGATGAGGTAGCGCATAACACTAACAACCAAAATCCACCAAGCGACTAACAAAAGATTGCCAACAACGCAGCCGTAGTCCTTTCGATGCCGACAGAAGAAGAATTGGGCGCGAGTCGTGACAATTTCAATCCAGACAGCGAAGAAATATGTGCTCCAATGCTTGAACGTGTCCAGATATTTCATTAGCCCATCTTGCCATCGTCTCTCGTGGCAAAATGACCTTCGGGGCGGTTGTGCTGGATGGGTCAACGACGCGCACCGGGATGATTCCCTAAATTGGCAAGCGTCTACCCGACGCCCTTGCACAAATAGAATTTTTGGAGTGGACGGCGGGAGATCGGCGGCGGCATTCGAAGTTTGTTGCGCTGCGGGAGGATAAGAATCCGCGAGAAGTGGTGAAGGACCAGGCGAGGGAACCTTAAATCGTAGTTGTATGTCCCGAAATTGCTCCTCGCAAGACGGCAGCGTATGATTTAGGCATGCGTGCGGCTTCCCCTCTTCGGCGCCTCGCTGCTTTGCTCTGCGTCCTACTGGTGTTGCTTGCGGCCTTGACGCAGAGTGGAACTATCCACCCGTTCGCCATCCTCTTTACTTTGTGTTTTTTGATTGCTGTTGCGACGTTTGCGTTCCTACTCCGCGGTGACGAGCACATTCAACCGCTCCAAGCCTTAGAGCTACCTGTTTTCTCGCCGCGACCTCCTCCAGAACGATAACCCTCGTAGCCGCCACCCGGCGGCCTTGACCCAAACAACTCTGTAATCGCTGCGGCGAGTCGCACTCGCAAGCAGATTCGAGTGGTTCTACGTCTGGTAGGAGGGCGTGTTTATGAAGCGCGAATGGTTAAAGGCACTTATGTTGGCGATGATGGCAGGCGCGTCGTTTGGTAGCGCGATGAACCCGAAAGAAATCGAAGACCTCATGTACGTCATGAACCAGACACGAGTCGAATTCACTGTGCCTGAGGAAGACGACAAAGGGGATGGAGGTAAGGAAGCTCTCCTCGACGCGACCAAGAATCGTCTCTTGGAACCGTGGAGCGGACGGCGCTAAACTCGTTTTGCAGATCTGGAGGTAGAACCATGAAGGGACGCATACTCGCTGGTTTCTTTCTTTGCTCTCTTTTCATCGCTGTCGGAGGAGATGCGCAAATCTCGGGCATCCCGGAAAAACCAGTTTGGACGCTGGAACTCACTAAGGTTAGGCCCGAAAAGTACATCTTAGCTCTCGACCAGTGGACGAGTGTACGAGAGGAAGCCAAGCGCCGTGGTGCGGTTCTTGACTATCACCTCATCTCCAACGCGGGGATCTTCACTGCCGACCACAAGCTACCAGACCCAATCTCCATTGGGTTCGTGACGGAATACGCGAGCGAGGCCACATACTCGGAACGAGAAGAACTCTTCGCCTCGATACGCGAACACCAACAGGGCAACACACCACGCGGTATGCCGAAGTTGCAGCAAGAAGACGTTTATAGCTATGAACTCGTATTCATGCGCGAACCGTCGCTTGCCTTCGTACACGTCGGCCATGCTTTTGGTGAGACCGTGCAGGTTAAGAACGAAATTCCAGAGAAAGTGAATTTATTGCAACCGATAAGGGAAAAGCGTTAGTGGCTTTTGCCAGTGTCTTAGTCGGGATTTGCCGCATAGCTGTGCCCTTCATGCAGAAACGGATCGAAGATTTGTGGCGCGGGTTGGTACGTGGTAGCCGTTGAATATAGCGAACCACGGGAATTGACAGCGACGGAAGACATAACAGTGAATGAGTTCAGGTTCAGTCGGAGAGGCTGATGAGCTTCAAGTCCGATTAAGCGAGGAAAGGTGATGGCAAGCCCACCGGACTTTTTGGGACGTGTTTCTGGTGAAGGCCGCCGTTGATCCCGGCGATCTGCCAACGTTTCTGAAAATGAGCGGAGAGATTCCAGGCGACTCCGTCAATGTCCGGTCCAAGGTGACTTGCTCGTTACTGTAATGCGCTCGCCAGAACTCCAGAACCGTGAAGTTGACAGCGCTTTGTGCCGCCCGGCATAATGAGCCACGAGTGCCCCATAACGTCCCTTTGGGGTGGCAAAAGGGACGTGTTCCCCGACAACGCCCCTTCGTAGGAAGTAACTTTATCGGACCGCAGGTCTTGTATCGGTTGTCAGGGGCGG
>JBPYDQ010001011.1:0-9758 GCA_051986135.1 Terriglobales bacterium
GAAGACGCCATCGTTGTCGCCACCCGCAAGTACTACAAGTCGCAGGAAAATCTGCGCGCGGAACTGGATAAGGATACCGGCAAGATCCGTGCCTTCGCCGTGAAGGCAATTGTCGAGACTCCCGAGCAGGTGGAAGATCCTAATCTTCAGGTTACTTTAGAGGACGCTCGCAAGATCGATCCCAACCTTGAAGTAGGCGGGGAATTGCAAATTCCCAAGCCGACCGAAGGCATTCTCGGCCGCATCGCCGCGCAGCTAGCCAAACAGGTGATCTTTCAGAAGGTTCGAGAAGCCGAGCGGGATACCATCTACAACGAGTACATCGGCCGCGTGGGCGAGATCGTAAATGCCACGGTGAAGCGTATCGAAGGTTCCGACATGATCTTCGATATCGGCAAGGCCGAGTCCCGCATGCCCCGCAAAGAGCAGTCGCGGCTGGAGTCGTTCGCCATGGGCGAACGCCTCCGGGTAGTCATTGCCCGCGTGGAGAAGGCCTCCAAGGGCCCGCAAGTCGTGGTCTCGCGAGCCGCGCCGGAACTGGTTCAGCACCTGTTCCAGACCGAAGTTCCGGAGATTTACGACGGCACGGTAGTGATTCGCGCGATAGCCCGCGAAGCCGGTGAGCGTACGAAAATCGCGGTCATGTCGAAAGACAAAGACGTGGACGCCGTCGGCGCTTGCGTTGGCATGAAAGGCATGCGCGTGCAGTCGATCATTCGCGAGCTGCGCGGCGAGAAGATCGATATTATCGAATATCATGAAGATCCCGTGACCTTCGCGGAAAAAGCTTTGCAGCCGGCGAAGGTGAGCCGGGTCACGGTTCTGGATCCTGGCGAAAAGCACCTGGAAGTGGTGGTCGACGACAGTCAGCTGTCGCTGGCCATTGGCAAGAAAGGCCAGAACGTCCGTTTGGCTGCCAAGCTCCTGGGCTGGAAGATTGACATCAAGAGCGAAGAGGAGAAGCGCCAAGAAGTCGAGCAGCAGATGTCGCAGCTGGTCGCCGCCTCTGCCACTCCTCTGGAGAACGTTCCCGGTTTGGGCGAAGGCCTGATTCAGAAGTTGAACGAGGCTGGTATCACTACTGTTGAAGCTCTGGCGGACATGACGCCGGAGCAGTTGGAAGCAATCGAAGGCATCGGTCCAAAAACCGTGGAGAAAATCAGTCTGGCAGTCAATAATTACTTCTCTAGCCTGGAAGGCGCCGAAGCAGCGGCAACCGCGCCGGAGACGGAAGCGTCTGCGGAAGAGACCGCCCCAGAAGGGGGCGAAGCTTTGCCTGAGGAAGACGCACAAGCTCGATCCGAACAGACTCCGACGGAATCTGTTCGAGAAGGTGAAGTTCGGGCAGAGCCGAACGATGCTACCGCTTCCGAACCTGCTCGTCCGGCCGGCGAAGGTGCTGCCGAACGAGAGGCAGGCGGAGAAGAAACCCCTTCGGAGAAACAGGAATAGCTGTCGGCTGGATGCGATTGAACTCAAGCCGTGAGGTTGACGATGAAGGCGTAGCGTACGGGGAGAACAACGAGGGCGAATGAGTAAGATTCGAATCAACGATCTGGCCAGGGAACTGGAAGTTAAGAGCAAAGCCATATTGGATGTGTTGACGCTGGTTGGCGTCACGGAAAAGAAGACCCATTCCAGTTCGCTCGAAGACCACGAAGCAGAAAAAGTGCGGGCTCATTTCCAGGCTGTTGCTGCCGAGTCGCAGAGTGCCTCCAAGTCTGCGCGGGCGCCGTCAAGCGAGGATGAAATCAAGACCAAGATCGATCTCTCCCATATCTCCAAGCCCGGCGATGTGTTGAAACTCATCCATCGGCAGCAGGCTGCTCCTGCCGCGCCTCCCCGTCCAGCACCGGTGCCTCCTGCCGTCGAGAAAAAACCCGTGCCAGCGGCACCGTCAGCACCGGCACCGTCGGCGCCGGCAGCGGTACCGGCGAAGCCCACTCCGCCACCGCCCGCGCCACGATTAGTGGTACCGCAGCCCCGGCCGCCCGCCCCGGTTGTGCAGCCGCCTCCGCCGCCTCAGCCGCCTCAGCCGCCCGCCCCGACGGCCGCTGCACCGGTTCCGCCGGCTCCCGTGCGTCCGGCCTCTCCGCCGCCACCACCCCCAGCAGCCGAACCTTCGCCTGCTGCGCCGCCAGCCGCACATTCGGCCCCCCCGGCAGCCGCCACGCCCCCGCGGGCTCCCGCCCCGCCGCCGCGTAGGGTGATTGTTCCGCAGACTGGTCCGCGGCCCGTGTACAAGGCTCCGCCCCAGGCCCCCGCTCCAGCCCCAGCCGCTACGGGGCAGACGGGCGCGCCCGCTCGTCCAGTGCCCGGCCGTCCGGTCCCCGGTCAACCCATCTTCCAGCGCCCTCGTCCCGGCGCTCCTATCGGCAACCGTCCGCCACTGCGTCCTGGTGAGCGCCGTCCGATGCACCCGACCCGGCAATCGCCTATGGGCAGTCGCCCATTAGGAGTTGGACCCGGTCCAGCCATCCTTCCGCCCGGACCAACTCGTCCCGGCAGCCGCCCCGGCGCACCCTCCCGCCGTCCCGGCCAGCGCTACATTCCGCGGGGTGTGAAGGAAGGCCCGATGAAGGGCTACGTTCCACCACCGCGCATGGTGGTTTCCAACGAGCCTCAGCCGATCACGCGCAGCATCACCATTACCGAGGGTATCAGCGTGAAAGATTTGGCCGAGAAGCTGGGTATCCGCGCGAAAGACCTGATCGCGCGTCTGCTGGTTCGCGGAGTTTTCGCCACCATTAATCAGACTCTCGATGCTGAGCTGGCTAGCGAAATGGCCCGTTTTTTCGGTGCCGACACCAATGTCATTACTTTCGAAGAGCAAGCCGCCAAGGATGTCGCCGAATCCGCCGCCGGCGATGAAGGTGCAGCTGTCGAGGGTGTTCCCCGTCCGCCCGTGGTCACCATCATGGGACACGTCGACCACGGCAAGACCACGCTGCTCGATTCAATCCGTTCTACCAACGTAGCCGAAGGCGAAGCCGGTGGGATCACGCAACACATTGGTGCCTACAAGGTCAAAATTCAGGACAAAGATTCCCCGGCTTACGGCCGTCAGATCGTGTTCCTTGATACTCCTGGCCACGAAGCTTTCACCCGCATGCGCGCCCGCGGCGCAAAGGCAACCGATATTGTGGTTTTGGTCGTCGCCGCCGATGACGGCGTCATGCCCCAGACGCTCGAAGCTATCGATCACGCCCACGCCGCGGAAGTGCCCATCATCGTCGCCGTCAACAAGGTGGATAAGCCAGAAGCGATGCCCGACCGCGTGAAGAAGCAGCTCGCCGATCGCGGCCTGATGCCCGAAGATTGGGGCGGCACCACGGTCTTCGTTGACGTCTCTGCCAAGCAGAGAACCAATCTCAACCTGCTGATGGAAATGATCTGCCTGGTGGCGGATCTGCAGGAACTCAAAGCCACTCCAGATCGCCCGGCATCCGGCGTGGTGCTCGAAGCCAAACTCGATCGGGGACGCGGCCCGGTGGCAACCGTGCTGGTGCAGAACGGCACCTTGCGCACCGGAGACAATTTCGTCGTGGGTAACGTCTTTGGCAAAGTCCGCGCCATGTTCGACGATCGCGGCAACCAGCTGGAGGAAGCGCCGCCGTCGACGCCCGTCGAAATTCTGGGCCTGGAAGGTCTGCCGCAGGCTGGCGACCAGTTCATCGTAGTCGCCGACCGCGACAAAGCTCGCGGCATCTCCGATTACCGCGAGCAGAAAGCCCGCGAAGCCGCTCTGGCCAAGAGCTCTCGCGTATCGCTCGAAGGCCTCGCCGAGCAGATGGCTACCGCCGGGGTTAAGGAACTGAACATCATTCTGAAAGCCGACGTGGGCGGCTCGGCCGAAGTTCTAACCGATCTGCTCAATAAGCTCTCCAACGAACGGGTTCGCCTCAAAGTATTGCGTTCCGGCGTTGGTGCGATCACCGAGAGCGACGTGCTGCTCGCATCGGCCTCGAATGCCATCATCATCGGCTTCAATGTGCGGCCCGAACGCAAGGCGCAAGACTTGGCCGAGCAGGACAAGGTCGACATCCGCCTGCACTCGATCATTTATGAGCTGCAAGACGAGATCAAACGCGCTATGAGCGGCCTGCTTGAGCCGACCATCAAGGAGACCTATCAGGGCCGAGCCCAGGTACTTGAAACCTTCCGCATCCCCAAAGTCGGCATGGTGGCCGGCTGCCGGGTGGTGGATGGCATCGTCAAGCGCGATTCCGAAGTTCGCCTGTTGCGCGACAACGTGGTCGTCTTCAAAGGCAAGATTGGCTCGCTGCGCCGCTTCAAAGACGACGCCAGCGAAGTCCGCAACGGCATGGAGTGCGGTATCGCCATCGCGAACTACGGCGACGTGAAAGTGGGCGACCTGATCGAAGCGTTCGTTACCGAACGCATTGCCGCGGAAGTGATCGCTTAATTAAGTCGCTGGTGGTTAGTCGTTGATGGCTGGCATAAACCAGGTTGCCAACCCCAATAGCCAACGACCAACGAGCCAATGATCGCCGTCCTCACTCTCGAACTCGACATCCAAGCCGCCTATTCCCTGAAAGACCGCCGCCAGGTGGTGCGCAGTCTCAAAGACCGCCTGCGCACGAGTTTTAATGTTTCTGTTGCGGAATTAGACGGGGCCGAGCTGTGGAATCGCGCCACTGTGGGCGTGGTCAGTATCTCCTCTTCCCGAGATTACCTCGACGGGCTAATGAAGAACGTCGAGCGGCAGGCCACTCGAATCGCTAATAACTGGGGTGCGGAAGTCACTGACTCATTTCTGGAATACGTCTAATCGAGCCTGTCGTTAAGGCTCAGGATGCTGACCGGGGACGGGTGTCCCTGTCCTGGCGATTGGCGCCCCCGTCGCCCGGCAGTCGATTCCGGGGCGCCGCGGATCGACGAGATTCTGGTCCCACCTTGCGCCAGTGTTCGTTTGCCCGCCCATAGCGTTGCTTCTTTCAAGTGTCCAGGGCTACCCCGGACAGGGTTGGCCTCAAGACAACCGACATCCTGCGATCAGGCAATTGGCTAATCCTTGATTTCCGCGTCAGCAAACGGGGTGTGGAGGGAAGATCCACGACCACGGCTAACCACCAAGCCCATTTTCTGATATTCTCTTTCGTTTTTACCTCGAGGGCCGAATGCCGGAAAAGCGTGGCCAGCAACACCACCGCGAGCGCCTTGGCGAAGCCTTGCGCGAAGAGATTGAAACCATCCTCGAGGGCGAGCTGGGAGACCCCCGCATCGGCCTGGTGAATGTCAGCGAGGTGCATCTTGCTCCCGATGCGCGCTCTGCTCACGTCTTGGTAGTAGTCGAAGGTGAGGGCGAAGAAGCCGACCGCACCCTCCAGGGGCTTACCGCGGCGGCAGGCTTTATCCGGCATGAAGTGGCAGAGCGCCTCAATCTGCGCCGCGCACCCGATTTGTTTTTTGAACTGGATCGTTCTCAACAATACCAAACGCGAATCAGCGAATTATTGAATCGCACAAAGAAGAAAAAGAAATAGCGGACGGGGTTTATTTTGGGTATTAGAAAGCATGGTTAACGAAGTATTGAAGCAGATCGAGCGGCGGGCAAACTTTGTGCTTACCTCGCACGCGCGTCCCGATGGCGATGCTGTCGGCTCCGTGCTTGCCTGCTCGGAGATTTTGCGCGCCATGGGCAAGGGCACTCAAGTGGTACTTGCCCACGGAGTTCCCCGCATCTATCGTCCGCTGCCATTTACCGATACCGTGATCGAACAAACGGAGATCAACGGCGACTACGAAGCTGCGATTGTTCTGGAGTGCGATAGCATTCAGCGCACACGCCTCGAAGGCTTAGACCAAAAATTCCTGATCAGCATCGATCACCACATCAGCGGCCGCCCCTTTGCCCACGTGAATTGGATCGATCCGGCAGCCTGCGCTACTGGCGAATTGGTTTATCGTCTGGCCCGTCAAGCGGGTGTACCCATTTCTCCCGAGGTGGCTACTTGCTTGTATACGGCAGTGATGACCGATACCGGTTCCTTCATGTTTCAAGGTACCAACGAGCATACGTTTGCCTTGGCGCGGGAACTGGTTCTGGCGGGAGCCGATCCCGCCACCTGCGCCCGCAACATCTATTTTTCCTACCCCACTTCCAAGATGCGTTTGCTCGGCAGCGCGCTCGGCAATCTGCACCGCGAAGGTCGGCTTGCCTGGATCTGGGTCACGCGTGACGAGATGTACCGCGCGGGGGCGATTGACGAGGACTGCGAGGGCCTGGTCAACTACGCCCTGGCCATCCATGGTGTAGAAGTTGCCGCATTCTTCCGTGAGCTCTCCGATGGCCGCTACCGTGTCAGCCTGCGTAGCAAGGGCCAGCTTAACGTCGCTTCTGTCGCCGAACGCTTTGGCGGCGGCGGTCACCGGTGCGCCAGCGGCTGCTCCCTGGGCGGCCCACTCTCGGTCGCCGTCGCCCGGGTTCTGGCCCAGCTTAGGGTGGATTCCCCCCTTCCCTAGGCCTCCTTCGGAAGCACTCCTGGTCAAAAGGCTGGTATTCGGGACCAGGGGTCGCTCACATGCTTTGGCGGATACCGAAACTCGCTTTCGCACAACCTAAAATTAATGGGTCTTCCGTAGCACCCGTTCGGTGTTCGGAACAGCTCGAACAAATCCTGGCATTCGAGATTCGGAATTTTGGGCTCTCGGTCCGTGTTCTAGAGGTTTTCAAGCATCCAGCCATTGCTGTTGGGGACAAATCCATTCATGGCGAGATGATGGCCATCCGGAGAAGCCACTCCCCACGGTGCTCGCTTGAAGCGGGGATCAACGTGAGCGCGATTGCCATTATGGCTTGGTCGCTCGAATCCTGATCGTCGTTTCGATGAAGACCACGTCCTGCCATTTGAGTCCCTTCACTTCGCAAGAGGGCATCGTTGTTCGCTTGACACTCTCACAGGAGAGCGGTCGAGGTTGGTTGATCCGGTCCAGAGGACATTAGCCCGGGTCCGCAAGTGATCGACCGCCGACCAACCGGGTTCCCACTCTCGGAGGCAGGTCGACTGATGACAATGAACTCGGGGATTACTGAGTCCATCATTTCCCGCAGTGGTATCAAGCTCACGACATACGACCTCAAGGCTTCTACAAGGCCTTCGCCTGGAAAAGCGACCCACATCAGACCATTCCTCACTCTCTCAACGAGATCGAGCGCGGCAGTCGGAGCTATTCCGTGATTACCTGAGAACAACCTCCCGTCCTCGGACTACTCCTTATCACAACCAGATGCTCAACTGGAAGCAACGCTCAGGCAGCAGAAACCAGATGTTAGCTTCGTCGGATGGCAAACATCCCGCCGCCCAATCTTATTCGCGCCCGCCTCGGACCGCTAAACCCGCGTATTCCGCCCTGATGGCTCGTGTTGTACCATCTCGCAAATGCAAATCTCTCTCGCGCGGCAGATTGCGTCATTTGTCGGAGCGGTGCTCATACTGATCTCCTATGCCGGAGCCCAGTTCGGCTGGATAAGTCCTCGCAAGCCTTGGTACAACGTTTTCAACGCTGTCGGCTCAGCGCTCCTGGCCTACATCGCCTTTCGTCCATTTCAAATAGGCTTCGTGCTTTTGGAAGTGGCCTGGACCGTAATCAGTCTCTACGCCCTGGTGCGCGCCAGGGCTGGCGAATGATAATCTGCTCAGTGCTCACCGGCCGTCACGTCTCCGAGCGATTTCCCGCCCTCGGCATCCAGGTAAATCCCGAGTCGAAGGTTTCTCATGGCTGAACGCTCCCGCTCCGAAACCGACTGGCTGCTCATGATTGGCTTCTGCGCTTTCCTGTTTTTCTGGGGCTTGAACTATTTCGGCCTGATCGGCGCCGACGAGCCGCGCTACGCGCAGATCGCGCGCGAGATGCTGGCCCGCCACGACTGGATCACCCCCGTGCTTGGTGGCAAACCATGGCTGGAAAAGCCGCCGCTGTACTACTGGCAAGCCATGGTCTGCTACCGCATTTTTGGCATCAGTGACTGGGCCGCTCGTATTCCCTCAGCCGCTGATGCCACGCTGATGGTCGTCGCGATCTACCTGTTCCTGCGCCGACTTCGATCAGGGTGCGAATTGGATGGCGCGCTCATGACCGCCTCTACCGCCGCGGTCATCGGATTCGGTCGCGCCGCCGCCACCGATATGCCGCTGGCCGCCGCCTTGACGATCGCTTTGCTCGCCTGGTTTTGCTGGTATGAGAGTGAAAAGAGGGCCTATCTGGCCGGTTTTTATGCATTCCTCGCCTTGGGAACTTTGGCCAAGGGACCCATCGCACTTGTACTGGCGGCTATGGTTATCGCGGTTTTCGCTGGACTCGGTCGCGATGTCACGGCCATATGGCGCAGTTTTTGGATTCCCGGGATCCTTCTGTTCTGTGTGATTGCGCTACCCTGGTACATCCGAGTCCAAGCGCGCAATCCCGAATTCTTTCGCACCTTCATCCTCGATCATAATATTGCCCGCTTCGCTACCAACCTCTACCACCACGAGGAGCCTTTCTGGTACTACGCCCCGGTCGCGCTGCTGGCGCTCGTTCCTTGGACGATCTTTGTAGCGCACTCGATCCTGGAGAGTGTCCGACTATGCTGGGCCAAGCGACCACGGGTTGCGCGTGGCGCAGATCGACTCGATCTATTCCTGCTTGTCTGGTTAGTGTTGCCTATCATTTTCTTTTCTTTCTCCCAATCGAAGCTCCCAGGCTACATCCTGCCGGCCATTCCAGCGGGTACACTTCTGCTGGCCGAATACGTTCGCTTCCATGTCACAGATCGAGTGCGATCTCCCGTTTTTGCCATCATCCTCCATTCGATCCTGGCGGCGTTGCCGATTGTTCCCGCGATGGCGCTTCCATACTTGATTATCCTGCGCCGCCTGGTATGGAGTCCGTTGACCGCGGCTGGGGTAGTCATTGCGGCGCTGCTTGCCGCCGGCATGTTGGTAACTCTCCTGAGTAATCTGGGACTACGCATGCTCCGTTTTGTGACTCTGGTCCCGGTAGTGCTGTCTGTGGCTGCGGTTCTGAGAATTGGTGGACCAACCATCGACCAAAGCCTCACCGCTCGACCCTTGAGCAATGAGATTGCGCGGATCGAGGCCGGATATCTGCCAGCCGCCGTCTTTCACGTCCCGCGCGAAACCGAGTATGGGCTTGCCTTTTATCGCAATCAAAAAATACTCAGCTATGATCGCGGTGAGATTCCCGCCCAGGCGCACCTGCTGGTGACAACAGAAGGCGAACTCTCCCGCCTGCCCAGCGTGGTCAGGAATCGCCGCCTCTCCCTGCTGGGGGTTTTTCCCCCTCAGCACCTCGAGTATTACTGGGTGTCCGGCGCCGGCAGCGAAATGCATGCTATGCCGCACATTGAGTAGAGCTCGGGAATTTATCTCGGATCGCCACCGCCTACCGAAGCTCCACTTCCATCTTCAGGGCTGAAGGCCAGGTGCTGAGTACCAATTCCACGAACCCCTCTCGCCACCCTCTGCCATTTGCGTCCTCCCCGACCGACCCACTAGACTCCCTCTTTGCGACCCTGCCAGCACCTAGGGCCGGAGCTGCAGTAACCATGGAGATCCTGGATCTCAGGCACTTCTCGTCCGCTGATCTGCGCCCCCTGATCGATGACGAAACCAGGGTCTGGTCGCGCCTGCTGTGCTGGGATTACACCGGTTCGGCCGAGATGATCCTTCGCTATGTGGACGCCAAGATCCTGCCCGGTTATGCCGCCATCGAGCGCGGACGCATCTTCGGCT
>JBPYDQ010001012.1:0-2757 GCA_051986135.1 Terriglobales bacterium
CGACCCTGAATCATCCGGGTAGATCGTGGTTCAAAGGAGGATTCGGTGCGCTTGTATCCAAATCTTACATTCGACGGACGGTGCGAAGCGGCCTTCAAGTTCTACGAGGAGTGTCTCCATGGAAAGACCATCTTCATGATGACGTACGAGAATACGCCCATGGATCTACAAACGCCGCCTGATTGGCGAAAGAAAGTCAGTCACGCTACGTTCGCTGTTGCCGAGATCCGGTTTTACGGCTCGGACGCGTTGCCTGGACACTATCAGAAGCCGCAGGGCTTCGCTCTACAGTTCGATCTCATTGATCCAGTGGAAGCGGAGCGCATCTTTAAGGCCCTGGCAAAAAACGGAACTGTTCAAATGCCTCTGCAAGAAACATTTTGGGCGCTTCGTTTCGGCGTGCTCGTCGACCAGTTTGGCGTTCCATGGGTATCAACTGCGAGAAGGGGGCCGAAACAGAGGCGTGAGCCCTAGTTCCGCTGCTCATCCATGAGTCCTCCAGCGGAAACGGGGAGAGCAGCATAACACCACACTCACGACGTTGTCCTTCCCAAGATCGGCTGGCACTCCTGGAGGTCGGATTCGAGCCTGATTTCAACCTGAAGGGCTAATTTGTAGGAGACACGTCGATCGGCACTGATGCTTCAATGGCCATCCCTCTAGAAGGAGCCGACATTAGCTTGAACGTCCCACCGAGAGATAGCATTTGCTCGCGCATGTAGGCATGGCCCAAGCCTTCGGCGGCGCCGATTCCATCGTCTGTGATCCGCAACAGGATTCGTCCGCCGCCTACTTTCAATTCGACATTCGCAGTCTTTGCCTGGCGGTCTTGCATGTTTTGTAACGCCAACTGCGCGAAACGGAAGATGCGCAGGGAAGCGGCTAATGGGAGATTAAGCGGCACATCTTCTACCGAGGACTTAATGGTCATGTCGCCTTTCGCGCCAGCATCTCGGCAGAGTTTTGTGAGAGCACGAGCAAGGCCCAAGTATTCGACATTGAAGGGATGGATCTTACGCGATAAATCGAGGACGGCTCTTAAAACATCGGAAATCCGCTCGTATAGGCTGCTCAGAAGTGGCTTCGCAGAAATGCTGGGGTCAGCCCGAAGCTCATCGACATTGAGGGCCGCTAGCGTAAGCTGACCGGCGATATCCGTGTGGAGCTCTCGTGCGATACGGTGACACTCCTGCTCGTGTGCAGAGATCAACTCGCCTCGCGTACTCTGAGGAAAAGGTGCTTCACGGTTCAGCATATTTGACGACCTCCTGACGAAGCAGGTCACCAAATGCACTATTCACTTACGGGGAAACAGCCAAGTTCGTCCTGGCCTAAGCACCTTGCTGGTCTAGGCACCTGGGTCCGGAGGGAATGGGTCTATGTTCGGTCCCGGTTACCGAAGATGTCAATATCGTACCTCTGTAGATACTCATGACTTTGTAGATCTTTGTGGGTCTGTTTTTGGTGCTAGCTGCTTCCGGAACCGGGGACGATGCGCATAAGCGGCACCACAGGATAGCCTTTGAGAAATGAAGCTTGCGTCACGGGGCGCGCACGGGGACGTCACATGGAGGAGATGAAAGATTCACCGCGCGCCACCGACTTAACGGCGGTGATTAAGTCTCGATCCATATGCATTTTAAAGACATAGCCCAGGGCTCCAGCTTGCTGGGCCGCTTCAACAATCTCTGCGTGGCTCTCCACGGAACAGATCACGACAGCAGGAGTCGGACCCAGCTTTCTTAGTTCTCTGGTAACCTCTATGCCGTTAAGAAAGGGCATTCCGAGATCAAGGACAACGACGTCCGGCTGACAATGCCGAGCGCATTCAAGAGCCGATTGGCCATTCTCTACTGTGGACACAACATCAAATTCAGTCTGCAGCAGACGGACAAGATGGTGCAAGACTGCGGGGTTGTCGTCGGCGACTACAACCTTCAACTGCATTCAATGGCGAGCCCCTAATATCCCGGCCACGCTGCCGGGATTCTCTCCACAGTGCAAGTTTGATCGGAAGGTAGCAATGGAACGGGAGTCCCACTTTATCGGTACTCTTGGTTGCTGGCGACCATGATCCGCGAGGCTTTGCGGAACTAGGTCGGGGGTGTCCGGGGCGGTGCCTCGCGGACTTGCGGAGGCGGACTCATACCGCCGGCGAGTCTGTCTAGGGAGATGCTGGCGCACTACCGCCGAGAATTTCCAGCCACAGACGGCCCAGTTGCACACTGGGTTTGACCCTGAAGGTATTGGGGTCTTTGCCCGTATAGGTGTTTTCCGTCATAGATTCCCCGATCCGAAGAAGCAGGCCCCGCCGTAAGGGACGCCCGGAAAGAAAAGCGTAATCCCCAGAAACTTCAAGTGCTGCTCTCACCTATGGAGGAGCCGCTGGTCACAGAGGCTGGTTGGACGGAAAAAGTCAGTCCTCATGGCCTGCGCGTGTTAACGGAATGGCCCCGGCCACGGGACACCCAGCTGACTGTCCTATCTTTTGAGAGCGAACTCTGGGACCGGGCAAGAGTTGTGTACTGTCAGCCTCTTCCAGGTAATCTCTTTGCGCTGGGCCTCGAGTCTCTGACTCGGAGAGGCGAATTGATCATGCAGTCAGCGGCGTGAGTTCGTTGGCTGGGGCCGGCTGCCAACCTAGACGCGCTTGGCCTCTTCGTCTACCCATGGAAAATCACTTCACGCAGCCCACGTTCGTGTTCTGGCGTGCGTTGTGCCGCCGGCCGACTGTGGCGGCGATTCGTGTCGTCAATC
>JBPYDQ010001013.1:0-9245 GCA_051986135.1 Terriglobales bacterium
TCACTTCCGCCGGCAGCGCCGCGGGAATCGACCTGTGCCTGCACATCGTCCGCCGCGACTATGGCGCCGGGATTGCCAACTCGGTGGCGCGCCGCCTGGTCATGCCGCCGCATCGCGACGGCGGCCAGGCGCAATTCGTGCCTGACCCCATCCAGTGCGACGCCTCCGCGGGACTCGCACCCGTGCTTGTGTGGGCCCAGAACCACCTGGCACGGCCGCTCCGGGTCGAAGAGCTGGCGAAGAGGGCTGCGATGTCACCGCGCACGTTCGCCCGCCAGTTCCTCCGGCAGAATGGAACCACGCCGCATCAATGGCTCATCCACCAGCGCCTGCTTGCCGCGCAGGGGATGCTCGAGAAGACCAGCGAGAGCGTGGATCGCATCGCCGAAGCGGTCGGGCTGCAGACGGCGGCCACGCTGCGCCTGCACTTCAGCCGCGCGCTCGGAACCAGTCCCACGGCCTATCGCAAGCGCTTCTCGATGCGGGCGGGAAACGCTCGCTAACACGCCCGGCGTCGCCAATCACGCCATCGCATAAGAACTGAACGTATCGCAGCCAACGATTCTGGCGGTGCGCACCGCATTCGCCCTGGAAGGGGTAGCTGCGGTTACGGGCATCCGTAGACGGAAACACGGGCGAAGACTTGGACTGCGGAGTTGGAGCAGAGGATCCTGGATACGGAATCCCCTCGCTGACGGGCACGTGCGGGACATGCCACCGTACGCCAAACCTGGGCAATCACTCCTTCCCGACGCTGCTGAACATTGGAACTGGCGATCCCGGTCCATCGGATGCATCTGTGAACTTGGGCGGCGTGGACATCACTTATTTGCCGACGATCACAGTGTGCAAGCTCGATCCAGCGTCTGGACTTCCGACGAACGCATGCAAACAACGCCTGATCTCGGGCAGGCGCTCATCGATGGCAAATTCGATCATATAGGCAAAATCAAGGGGACCATCCCGCGTGGGCTATCTGCGCGCGCTCCATATTTCCACAACGGATCAGCCGGAACGATTTTGGATGTTGGGCATTTCCATGAAACGCGTTTCGGCTTGGCTCTGACGCCTCTGGAGGAATCGGATCTGGTCACGTTCTTGAGTGCTCTCTGACTCGGTTCTGGCGGATGGAAGCAAAATGGCTTGTTTGGGCGACCCGCCCAAAACCTAGAGTCTAACCTTGGCGTGTTTTAGGCTGTTCTAGCGAACTCTCGAACCGATGTCATTGGCGGTATCGTCGGCAATCGGGAAATTGAGTCTGGATTGTGCGTCATCGGCTCTCTCCAGCCGACTCATGTGTACACTTCCGGACGGCAGCGGGGCGATCACTAAGCCGCAGTGACCGGCTGTTCGGCGTATAGTGAATGCCACAAAAGTGAACCAGCTACTCCAGAAACAACACGAATTGTTGTTGATGCTTGCGGCGCGGCTGGGGGCGATCCGCGGAGTCAAGGCCGTCGTGCTTGGCGGATCGTATGCGCGTGGGCTTGCACACCCGGGGTCTGATATCGATCTGGGCGTTCTTTACTCGGAATCGGATCCGTTCTCGACTGAACGCATTCGTGAGCTTGCTGGTGAACTCAACGACTCGGCCTCACCTGTGGTCTGCGGATTCTACGAGTGGGGACAGTGGGTGAATGGTGGAGCATGGCTGACGATCGGTGGGCAGAGAGTGGATCTTCTTTATCGCGGTCTGGAGCACTTGGAGCGTGTGATCCACGAGGCAGAGGCGGGGAGGTATCAGCTGGATTATGCGCAGCAGCCCCCATTTGGGTTTTTCAGTACGACGTACTTGGGAGAGATCGCGGTGTGCATTCCCCTGTTTGACCCAGACGGACATGTCGATAGACTGAAGCGGCTGGTGGCCAAGTATCCCGAGGCGCTGCGGCGGGCGGTGGTGCAGGACCAGTTGTGGGCGGCGGAGTTTGATCTGGCGGCATTTGCGCCGAAGTTTGCAAAGCGTGGAGATGTTTACGGCACAGCCGCTTGCCTGGCGCGCGCCGTGAATCAGATCGTGCTTGCGCTGTTTGCGCTGAATCGCAAATACCTGCTGAACGACAAAACGGCGCTCGCTGAGATCGCAGAGTTCGACCACGCCCCGCGAGACTTTGGGCCACGGGTGCAGAAGACACTGGCTGGTCTGGGTGAATCGGAAGCCTCTCTTCAAGTCGCGGTGAAGAGCGTTGAGAAACTGTTCCGTGAGAGCGTTGCGCTAGTTCAGGAGTTGTATCGGTCGCGGTATGGGTTGCTCTGATCAGAGTGCAACTCATCAGAATAGAATTCTGTTCGCCTTGGGGACACATGGGAAGTCTCTGTGGGAAAGCGGTCGTAGTATATTCCCCGGCATCGAGAAATCTAAACTGACACTTTAGATTTCTCAAACCTGACGTTAATTATGGTCGCCAACACGCGACTTTGCGCCTCCCAGTCGGGAAGGACGCCACTGACAGACCAACATGCAGCATGACTCAGTAGACTAGTTCTTAGCGGCAGTGAAGCAGCATCAAACCCAAGCTACGCCCGCAGGGATGGAGCGCAACGTGACGGGGTAACTACTGGCCGAAACACGGAATGCAAATCCTGCCCGAGTAGCGGAAGCGAATGGCAAAAGCCGCAGTTGCTGCGAAACAAAGCGCCACCAAAGCAGGTCGGGTGTTTGGCACCCGGGTTCCACGACCAAGGCGAGCTTGAGTTGCTCGTACAGGCCGTCCCGCTTCCGTTGAAGCAACCCAGATCTAGACAGCGAACGGCGCGGGTTGGTTGGGCGAATCCAACCGTATAGGAACCGAGCGTTCGCTTTTTCATAAGCTCACCGAGAGCTCCCAACCACAATCGCGCTGCCCTGGGGCTGAGGGACCATTGAATATATCTCGTGTCAGTCTAAACGGACAATGCCGAGACGCAATTGCAGTTGTCTGCGGTGGCTTCTGCTTAATCGTAGTCGGGTTTCATTGTCCAGCAACACCTCGTATTCGCCGTCCTCGGCCAACTGCAAACCCCGAATCCGTGCGAGATTAACGATAGTCGAGCGGTGAATTCGACAAAAGATGCTTTGGTCTAGCTCTTGGTCCAGCTCAGACATGCTGCGGCGTAACAGGTATGTTTTGGCGCCGACGTGTAGGCACGCGTAATAGTCGGCCGCCTCAATCCAATCAATTTCGGAAAACTTCACGAAGTGCACCTGCCCAGTACTCTTGACGGCCAGCCGCTCAATTTTTCTGGGTAGCCCCCTGGCATCCAATATCCTTTGCTTGGCACGCACCAGGGCACGGTTGAATCGAGTGTTGTCGAATGGCTTCAAAAGATAGTCGAGGGCGCCGGCCTCGAATGCTTTCAGTGCATATCGATCATATGCGGTCACGAAGATGATAGCGGGAGGCAAGTCTCCGCCCAGAAGCTCCAGGACGTCGAACCCGTCGCACTCCGGCATCTGAACATCGAGAAACACCAGATCCGGCTTTCGTCGGCGAATCTCAGCGACTGCCTGCGTGCCTGATCCACATTCGCCAGCCAGTTCAACATCTGGATCGAGTCGTAAAAGCACAGTGAGATTGCTGCGAGCGAGCGGCTCGTCATCGACTACCATCGTTCTTATTTTTGTGCGGCCCTCACTCGAGCACACGTATTACCTCTCCCCAAAGGGCAAGGAGATCGACACTTCCACCCCATCTGGATGGCGATTCCGGATTCCCAACTCAAATGCGTTTCCGTAGAGGCTTTTTAGGCGAGTACGTAAATTTGACAGTCCCACCCCCACTCGAGACGTCTCCCGTCCCACCGCCAAGTTAGGCCCGTCATTGTAAACGTTAAGAGTTAGGATGCCATTGGAGCGAGATCCGGTGATTCGGATTATGCCTCCTTGTGCTCGCCTATCGATGCCATGCTTGATCGCGTTTTCTACGATCGGCTGTAGAATCAGGGTAGGAACTTCAGCCGGAAAAAGTTCCACCGGGACCGCGACGCTAACCTGGAGCCGTTCCGCGAATCGCACCTTCTGAATGTCTAAGTACTTCTGCACAAATTCCAATTCCTCGCCGAGTGGTACCCGTTGTCGATTGGAATCTTGCACGACTCGCCGTAGAAAATCGCTTAAGCCCGCGATCATAGTCACGGCGGCGTCATTTTTCTGCTCGCGCACCAGCCCGGAAATGGCATTCAGCACGTTAAACAGAAAGTGCGGCTCGATCTGGCGTCGAAGGGCGTCGAGTTGCGCCTGAGAGAGCTGAGCGCTGAGACTTGCGGCCTCCGCCTGCTGACGAGCAAGTCGCTCTCTGGACTCTAACATGTAGCTGAATGCTAGGATCGCGATGTACAGAATCATAGAACTGAGAAACCCATTGGAAAACTTGTACAGCCAGAGACGTGTGAATGGCTCCGGAGGTTGAGAGTTTTCCCAGGGATTCAAGAGTTCGTCGAGCCCCGCCATCCAGGCGGCACAGACCAGACCAACGATGGTGCAAGCAACGCTATGCACCAGCCAGGTAACAGGAGGACGGGGACGGACTGGCGGGTAAAGGTGAGCGAGATGCACCAGCCAGGGCGTTGCCAGTGCCCAAGGCAGCCAGGAAAGGACCAGCATCACGAACAGCCGGACCCAGGCGTGATGCATGCCTTCTGCGCGCATGCTGACGACTGTCTGTGTCGCATCGAAAAGCCCTATCGCAAACCAGATCGACGCTATCCAGAACCATCGCGGTTGCTGAGGTCTTGAACTGCTGGCGGTCATGGTGAGAAATCGTATCCTAAGCCCGTCCAAACGGGGGAAAAATGCAGCGAAACGCAGCTGCCTTGCAGCAACCGGTCTGGATTTGAACAGATCGCTGCAGGATACTGCCATGCATGCTAGCCAGCGCGAAGATCCTTCTGTTTGGTGTGATGGTACTACTCTTCTCGACCACCTTTATTCAAGGTAGGCCACAAAATTCTGGACCGGAATACACCGCCGACCGACAACTCAAGCTTCCGGAGCACTACCGAGAGTGGGTTTATCTGAGCACAGGCTTCGACATGAGTTATAACCCAGTACTACAGTCCATGGGACATCACATGTTTGACAACGTCTTTGTGAATCCCGAGGCGTATCGACACTTTGTAGACACGGGAACTTGGCCAGACAAGACGATGCTTGTACTCGAAGCTCGTATGGCAAAGGGCAAAGGCTCGATCAACCAAAAAGGCAACTATCAGGGTGAGGACCGGATGGGACTTGAAGTACATCTGAAAGACGAAAGCCGCTTTCCGGGGAAGTGGGCATTTTTTGCCTTCGATGAGGAGAAGACGGCGAAAATGATCCCCTTATCCGCCGATTGCTATACCTGTCATCAGGCTAGCGGGGCGGTGGATACCACGTTTGTCCAGTTCTATCCAACTCTGTTGCCCATAGCAAAAAATAAAGCCACGCTGGCTGCTCAGTACAAACGGGAAACGGGAGCAGCAACTCGCAAATAACGCTGTTTACCTTTCGAAGGGGATTCGTGAGGGTAACGGAGGCTTAGAAACGGGAAGGTTCTGTCTTTTTCCCCAACCGACTGGTTCGCGACAGATTCTCTAAAGATGTGTAGGCTTCGATGACGATCCGAACTCTTGCCTCCGCAATCGTGACCTGCTTTGCCCTTCTTGTCCCTGCCTCGATGGCTCAAGCACCGAACTACGCAAACAACGCCTTTCAGAAACTTCACGCTCTGGCTGGAGACTGGGAAGGCAAGGACGATGCTGGGAAAATGGCTAAGACCCAGTTCCGGCTTGTCGCGGGCAATACCGCCATCCTGGAGACACTGGCAATGTCGGGAATGGAAGAAATGTTGACTCTGTACAGCGTCGACGGCGATGGGATCGCACTGGTTCACTACTGCCCGACTAATAATCAGCCGCGCATGCGTGCAATACCAACCTCGGCAGCGCCTAAGGACCTGGTCTTCTCGTTCCAGAGTGCTACCAACCTTCCGGATCCCTCAATTGGCCACGAACAGAAAATGGTTCTCCACTTTGATGGCCCGGATCAAATTGTCGAGCGTTGGACTTGGCGTAAAAATGACAAGGATACCGAAATGATCTACCACTTCACACGCACCCGAGCTCGAAAGCACTAACAGGACAAAGTGAACCCCAAGAACCAAAGCGCATCAACTACCGATCTTGCACTACCTATAGCGAAGCCAACCTACAGCAAAGCGAGGGGTCTATCCGGAACAGCACGAGGCCGTGAGGAAGTACCCCATCTGTTGGAGGATGCATGCGTAGACTTGTCACGGTTGTGTGGTTCTTCGCACGAAGTCTGGCTGTCGTCGACCAAACGAACATGCCCAAACCGGCCTATGATTTTTTTTCGGTCGCGCGAGGACAGAATTCAACTTGCCGAAAGGGCTGCCCCGGCTGAGATCTCGGGAGAGGCCGCGCTGGCAGGGGAGAAGATCTTTGCTGACAATTTGAAAGCGGTCGAGCCTGTCCGCTAATATCTCCTGCCGTTGTTTACTCGGAATACCTTTGTACGCAGGGCGTAGCGAATATCTTGAATCAGTGCAGTCATGTTGGTTATTCGTACCTTAATGCGGTCATGGGGTCGATCCTGGAAGCGCGCCGCGCGGGAATGTAGCCCGCGAGAGCGGCAACCAGGCCAAGCAGAAACACCACCGCAAACAGAGACCAGGGGTCTGTGCTCCTCAACCCAAAAAGCAGGCTCTCGAGCAATCGGCTGCTGACTAGTGCCAGGGGAATCCCGATCACAAGACCGATTACCACTAGTGACATACCCTCGCGTAGCACCTGTTCGGTGACATCAGCACGCCGCGCGCCCAGCGCCATCCGCACTCCAATCTCACGTGTGCGGCCAGCGACCGTATAAGACATGACCCCGTAGAGCCCAACACATGCGAGCAGCAACGCCAAGCCGGCGAAGAATCCCGAAAGCTTGGCCAGGGCGATCTGATTAGCGGCACTCTCCGCAATACGCTGGTTCAGTGTCCGGACAAACGAGATGGGCAGATCGGGGTCGGTGGCTTTTATCTGACCTACAATGTTCGTAACGGCAGCAGTTGGCTCACCACTTACTCGAGCCTCTAACATGATCTGACTGGGATCAGGAGTCTGCTGGAAGGCCTGGTAGAAGCGTGGCTGGACATCCTCGCGCAAGCCGCTGGCATGGTCCTTGGCATCGCGAGATACGCCGACGATCGTTAGTGGCTTGTCGCGCCAGTCGGGGTCATCGATCCGGAATTGGTGTCCCAGAGGAGCTTGGCCGCTGAAAAACCGCTTAACCATGGCTTCGTTGATTACGGCAACACGCCTCGACGTGGCGGTATCCTGGGCTTCAATGCCGCGGCCTGAAATGATGGGAATGCCCACGGCCCGGAAATAATCGGGCCCGACATAATCCTCAAGGGCACCACGATTACGAGGACTAGTTGCCTCAAACCCCGGAATCAGGACGGCATCACCAGATTCGCTGCCCGCGAATAAGCCGTTGCTGGAATAGGACACTGCGCGTACACCTGGTGTGCTCGCGAGGCGAGTTGTTAGCTGCTGAGCAAGCAGCTTCATAGTTTCTTTCTTGTATCCGGCGGCTGCGGGGTCGAGTCGAGCGATCACCAGGTGGTCGTGGTCGTACCCGAAATCTTGTGACATTAGTTTTTTGAGGCTGCCCACCAACAGACTCGCGGCAAAAAGCACCAGCAGTGACAGGGCTACCTGTCCGGTAATCAGTCCTTTGCCCCATCCAAATCGCGATCGCGAAGCGGATCCTGGAATGGCTCGGGTTGCTTGCTTTAGTGTAGGTGAGACTCGTATTTTGAGGGTTTGCATCGCGGGAACGAGACCGAAAAGAATACCGGTCACTATCGATACCCCGAGAGTGAACAAAAGCACCCGCCAGTCAGGAAACAGTGGAAGAGCTGCATCCGATCCCAGCATGCCAATCAGCAGCCGTACACCCCAAATCGCTAGCAGCGACCCGACAATGGCTCCAATGAATGCTAAAAGTACGCTCTCGGTTAAGAGTTGCCGAAGCACGCGCTGACGATTCGCACCGATAGCCAAACGAACCGCGACCTCTTTACTGCGGCTGGATGCCCGCGCGAGGAGCAGGTTGGCGACATTAACGCAGGCGATCAAGAGTACAAGACCCACGATACCCATGAGCAGAAGCAACGGAATCCGGTAGTCGCCACGCAATTCGGAAAGTCCCCCCGCGCCCGGTGTGACATTGACGTGGGCGTTACGAATCGCATTTCGGTCGTCTGATGAAAGTCGAGCTCCGTAGTCTCCCCTCAAGGCCTGTTGAAACACGATATTCACGTTAGCTTCCGCTTGGGCAGGAGTAGCGCCTGGCTTCAAGCGACCAATGAGCGATAACCAAGAAGTATTTTCTGCATTGCGCCAATGGCGTCCCCGGACAATCTGCGGCTGCATGCTCAAAGGAACGAACAGCGCCATCTGTTCACCCACAACGTCGCCTGCGAACCCAGCCGGTGCTACCCCGCAGACTGTGAATGGATAGCCGTTCAGACGAATGTCTTTGCCAACTATCTCGGGAGACAGTGCGAATTTGTTCCGCCAATACTCATAACCAAGGACAACTACAGGGTTGGCACTCTCGTTTGTGTCATCGGAATCGGAGAACAAACGTCCGGCAGCGGGTTCGAGGCCAAGCAAGTTGAAGTAATTCCCACTCACCATGCGGCCGGTAATCCTGTCGTCGCGAATCTCGCCGTGACCGGCGTCTACTTGAATGTGATGATCGCTGGCAGCCGCCGCCAGTCCGGTGAAAACCGAGTTCCGGTCGCGCAGTTCCTTGTATAACGGATAAGAAAAGATTTCGGTACGAGGCGTACCGTTAGAACGTGAGTTGGCGCTTGTGGGATCTCCCACTACGACAAGTTGCCTCGGATTCCTGACCGGCAGCATTTTGAGCAAAAGCGCATTCAGCACAGTGAAAAGGGCGGTATTGGCCCCGATACCCAGTGCCAACGTAATAGCTGCGACTGCTGTGAATCCCACGCTCTTGCGCAATTGTCGCAATGCGTAGCGAAAATCCTGAATGATTCCATTCATCTTCAAAGCTCCCTCAGGGCGCAAGGCGACCATGGAATTCGCCTTGGCCGAACGCCGCTCAGGAATATATGCGGCAATCGCTCCGAGTACGAGTCCTAATGCAGCCTCGGCCAGTGTCGCTGGATTATTTAGTCTGTACGCCAAAGCGCAACCCACTGACCCAGCGAGTCACAACCAGAAAACACAAGATCCGGCGACCG
>JBPYDQ010001014.1:0-7144 GCA_051986135.1 Terriglobales bacterium
TGGCTCTTGGCGCCGACCGGCGCGGGATTCTGCGGATGGTGTTGCGCAGCGCCTTTCTCCAGGCCGGCATGGGCCTGGCGATTGGCATCCCCGCAGCCATCTTTGCGGGACGGTTCATGGCAAGCAAACTCTACAATGTCCGTCCTGCCGATCCGGCTGTGCTGGTAGCCACGACCGTCATTCTGGGCCTGGCCGCACTGCTGGCTGCCGTGATCCCTGCACAGCGCGCAGCCAATATCGAGCCCATGCGGGCGCTCCGGGAGGAGTGAGCCGCGCAGCCGCGCAAGGATATCGTCCAGCACCCGGATTCAGGGCGGCTTCGCCCTAAGTAGCGTCGAACGTTCAGTAGTGTCACTAGCACATATGGGCCAGGCGATTAGCCGAAGTTCGTCACGGAAGCCTCTGGAAACCACCTAACCTTTTTGGAATCAGTTCACGCAGGCACCGAGTCTGCACTACATTTGGAGAAAGATTTTAGTCGTTCCGGAAGGCTGAGACGGAGTTGGTGAAGAAGAGATGCCTGTTCCGCGTCGGGTTCTGTGATCCGGCGGAGGCGGATCTCACGGCCGTGGGTGGTCGGCAGGACAATATCGGCGCTCCGTAGGTTAGAGAGCAGGGCGAGCGCCTTCATGGGCGAGAGCGGTTGGGCATTGTTTACTCCGCTGAGCGGAGGCTGGGGCACGATCGCTGGCCGGCACTGGAGCCGATGCTTCAGGGTCACCCACATGGCGTAACCGAGAAAAGCCACCAAGACGTGAGCCTTGACCCGCGGTTCCTTCGGATGAAACAAAGGCCGGATGGCAAGCTCGTTTTTGAGCACGCGAAAGGAAGCCTCGGCTTCGGTCAGTTGCATATATTGCGACCACAGCTGTTCGGTGGTTCCACCGGGCAGATTGGTGCGTAACAGATAGGCGCCGCCTTCGCGCGACTGGCGCCAGCGTTTGCGATCTTCTTTGACCTCCCAGAACAAGCGCGCGCCCTCGGTGGTGTCGCGCAGACCCACCTCATACAGATCATTGACCGAGGGATGGCGGGCCTGAATCTTGCCCAGCTGTCGCTCCATCTTGTTGCGGTCCTTTAATCGACCTTGCGCGATATTTTTCTGCAGGCGATTCAAGGCTCTTTCCATGCTGCTGGAGAAACGGTTGCGGATGGCCTCCTCTTTTTCCTTACGACCCGCCGTACGGCACAGAATGTAGGTTTCCTCCCCGCGCGGAAGGGGTACCGTTTTCACTTCCACTTCCGGCTGTACTTGTTTCCAGTCTTGCTCTAACAGCTCCGCTTCAAACGGTTTCAGCTGACTTCGCCTGTGCCCACTAGATAGTGTCCGCCGCGTTGGCGAATCGCGACCAGGTTCTCCTCGCTCACCATGCCACGATCCAACACCCAGATGCGCCGCGCCTTGCCATACTTCCGCTCCACCCTCCGCAGGATCGTTTCCATGGTCGTGACATCGGCTCGATTGCCATCGAAGGTTTCATAGCTGAACGGGAAGCCCTCGCTGTTGACAATCAATGCGATCACTAACTGTTCGCAGTCCGGGCGATGATCGCGGGAGTAGCCGCGCGCCATCATGGGGTTCTTCTCCGCCGCGCCCTCGACGTAGGTGCTGGTCAAGTCGTAGAGCAGCACATCGAATTCTGCTCCGAACAACTCCCCCTAGCGCTGTTTGAGGTGTTGCTCCAGCTTCGTCTTGTACGGCAGAATCCGGTCGAGACAGCGGTACAGACGCGTATCGTTAATTTTGCCTTCCTCGATCTCCAGTAGATCATCCAGGGCGGTGGTGGGATACCAGCGCTGCTCCACCGCCAACTCGCTGCCTGGCGCGCACAACCGGTTGATCGCCAGCACGGCCGCCACCCGCGACCAGGGCACATCCGCCGCTTCCTGGTCCACCGTCTGCTCAAAAAACTCATCCAGTTGCAACTGTTTCCAGAGTTCCCAGCCCAGAAAGCAGGCCCCGAACTGACGGCTTCTCTCCAGCCGCACTCGATTCACTAACACCCGCGCCACTTGCGGATCATCGTCCGGCACCTCGAGGTGGGCCGGGAACAGTATCAGTTGCTGCGCTTCCCCTTGCTCATTGAAGACCTCGATGCTCTTCAGCCACCGCGCCTGCGCCGATCCGTTCAGCTCTCCCCAATAACACAGCGTTCTTTGCCGCGGACCGTTGGCGGTTCGCACCGTCTCCACCAGCGACCAATAGGTGTGCGCCTTACCGTCTTTGCTGCGTTGATGGGGCCGCAGGAACATACGGCCTGAGTCTGTCATCGCCTCTGCTAGGGAGCAAGAGGGTAGGTCTGCACTACATCGCTTCTTCGGAACGCCGCGATTGCAAAGACGAAACTTGTTGCGTTTTCGCCCTCAAAAATCGTTCGATTCGATGGTGCGGTGACGAACTTCGGTTAGTGTGAGTGCGACCGGTTGGCTCTGACGCAGCTGTTATGGTCGGAGGATCAACACAACATGGTGGAGCGATTCTGTCCGACTGAAACCAGTCACAAGCCCAGCCAAAGGGCCGACCCCGAGCCTTACCGAATTCCCACGAGCGCGTCCAGCACGCTTTAAACGCGATATTTTGGAGTGATTTTTGGCTCGGCGGCAGAAAATCATCGTTGTCAGGGTATTAGGCGGCTGATACACTGCGTCGTCTTGGGAGGAAGCCGGCCGTAACTGAAATGAAAGAGGGCGCGACCAGTGATCAACTTCTATACGCCTGCAGTTATTAGTGTTCAGAAACAAACAAGCCAATGTCAGCGTCACATTATACATGGCCGCCATCCTACAACCGCTGTTCTAGGTATCGTCTAGCTTGCCGATAGTCCGCTGATAGTCTCAAGCCCGGCTACCAGGCGGGACCCTGTGAATTATTAGCAGATGAGGTACATCCCATCCTTTAGACTTGACAGTAGTGTGCCACTCTCGTAGCCTGTCCAAACGAAGTTCACCACTAACCCAGCCTTCTTAGCTGTGGTTTCCGGTCAATGTTGTGTCACTTGACCATTGCACCCTTCTTAACGACTTTTCTCCCCGGAAGGGACTACAACAGTCGTTACCTGACCAACGTTACCCACTCGTCATTAGAAATTACCCCATCCGTGATTAGGAGGAAAAGATGACAAGATTGAGACTGACCGCGGTCGTGTTGGCAGTCGGCGCGCTGCTTTGGTCTTCGAGAGCCAATGCGGAGGTGATAACACTATTCGGATCAACAGGCGGTAGTCCCGAAAAGTTAGCTACTGGTTCCAGCCCGTTCACTTTTAATGGAAACTGTTGCGCCGATTCGGGTAATACTTGGCACATCCTAGCTAACGCGTCAGGCGCCCCCTCTCAGCCCTCCGGCACCTTCCTTACCGACGCTATTGACACCAATACCCACAGTGCTGGCACGCTTTTTCTCTGGTTCACGGACAGCGACCTCACCTCCCCGCTGGGAAAGGTTAATATCCACAGCGGTCTTACCAGTAACTTCTTAGTCGATGATGCTTCGGAAGCCAAGTTAGACTCATACTTCAGTGCAGCTAATGCGGTCGCTCCCACCGTTGGGACAAAACTATTAGAACAGTTTTTCACTGGCACAGGGACGATGACAGGTACCTCCACAGAAACCCTCGGGCCTGGTGACTACTCGCTACAGGCAGAGTATAGGATCACGGCTAGTGGGCCGGGCAGCGCCAACGTCACGATAAATATCACCACCGCGAGCAACGCAGTAATACCTGAACCGGCTACCCTCGGGCTCCTGGGGAGTGGTTTGGTGGGGATTGCTGCGCTTCGTCGTCGGCGCTGAGCGGGACATAGTTTGCCTCCTGTTTATTTGCGTTGACTGCCACTTAGCAGGTCCCACAGCGCTTTCAGCGCCTTGTAGGTCGGATATGCACCTGCAGTTTTGGCGGCGCCTTTGAGTACTTCCTGACCCAAGGGTGACTGAACGGCTGGTCTTGAACGAGTGGGGCAATCGAAGCCCAGAACTTTTTCATATCACCGTGAGCATTGTCATTGCCCTGGAGCAATGAATAGTCACCCCATCGTCGTGGCGGTCTTCACCTCTTTTCGGGCTGTGGTATTAACCTGTCAACCAAGCGAGGTGGTGGGATGACGGTGGGACGGCAGAGGCTAGTGGTGCGATTAGCGCCGGCGCTGGCGCTGCGCAGAAATTGAGCGCAGCCGAGGTACCCGGCGTCTGCCTCTGACGCAACTGTTATGGGCAGAGAGTGAGCGGGGGATGGTGGAGTCGGTGCGGATCTTCCCGCGAGGCGGTAGAAACGACCAGTAGAGGTCCTTTTGCGGCGAAAAGGCTCGCAGTGGATTCGAAACGCCTGCGAGCCTTCATCATACCGTTGGGAGTAATAATGGGCGTGCGCCCGGAGGCACTCTTGGAGAACGATCACCGACTGCATATAACGATTCCGAACAAGGACACTTTTTGTGGACTGCCAGGGGCATTGTCATAAACGTCGAGTAGACCTCCAGAGTTCCGCTCCCCCCAGTAAACATGGATTGCGCAGGATTTTCCAGGTGCAAGGCTTGTCCCACAGTTGTGCGTTTAGGAAAAATCACCAGTGGTTGTAATTCCGTGGATGCGCAGTGTCGCACTCCCGACGTTACTTAGTGTTGCCGTACCGTAATTAGCGCACTGGCAACCAGAGTTAATAACAGGTCTGCACTCAAACTGCAATCTATTCGGTCTTAGGGTAACGACTGGCCCTGGAGTCAAGGCAGTGTCACCCGCACTTGCGCTGGGTGTGGCAGCCAGTGCCATGAGTAACACAACAAAGGACAACGTCACACGAAATACACTGGAAAGTGGATTGAATTTTCCGGAATGCGTGGTTTGCTTCATGACAACCTCCGATTGACGTGCGATTTTCCTTGACGTTGGGGCCGCCTGGGGGTAATGGGCACGAATATGGGAGTGATAATGGGCAGCGCCACCAATCTCCGTCGCCAGTACTGGTAGGCAGACTAATCAGTTCTGACTTTCATAGGCTCCCATATCGCAGCCCGTTGTCTCTGGCTTGTTGGGACGCGGCAAGCCACGCTGGTCGGTCGTCAGGAGCTTGCCTTTGCCATCGGTGCAGCCGCTGGGGTTGCCTGCATCCATCGCAGGGCTGCCAGACAGCAGCGGGATAGTCTGTGTCGGGCCGCCGTAATAGCCCAACATGCCGAGCTTCGAGTCAGTGTTGTTTTGATCACCAATATTATCGAAATTGCAGGTGTTGTCGCTGCTTAGGTTATATCCATTGGAGGTCATAGTGCCGTAGCAATTTGGCGAGTCCTTCGCGACAATGCTGTTCTGTAGAGTCACCGTCCCTGTCCCTTCGCTACCGACGGTGCCGCTGATGGTGCTATTGTTATCGTTACCCTACCAGCGTTGTCGATGCCATAACTGTTCCCGCTGATGTGCTGTTGTTGACCGTCAGCCTACCAAAGGTGTCAATGCCAGCACCGCGGTTGCCACTGATGGTGCTGTTGTTGATCGTCAATGTTGCCTCTGGACCCAAAAAAATCCCGCCGCCTGCAGCGCAGTGGCCGGGAAGGCACCGTCCCATGACGGTGTTCCCGCTGATAGTGCTGTTGTTGATCGTCAGTGTCCCCACGTTGTCAATGCCGCCGCCGGCAGCCGAGCAGCCGGGGTACAACGGGAAAGTGCAGTAGGCAACGGCGGTATTGCCGACAAACTTGTCAGATTCGGGCAACTCGTGGGCGTGACTCCGGAGCAAATTGTCTCGCTGCTTGACTCAGGTATCAGCATCAATGATCTCCTTGCATTCTTTGTCGCAAAGGTTCAAGGGCCACCCAATCGGAGCAATAGTGGTTGCTGACACTGTGAAAGGAGAGGCTCTCGAAGGCCGCGTGATGCGGGATGTGCCGACTCCGAAGAATGGCGGTCTCCGACGATTCATTTGTTCTAAATGCATGTGGAACGTCGAAGTGCTCAGGTTGTCGAAGGACGACGCTAGAGCCGCTTTTGAGATGCATGATTGCGGAAGATACCGGCGTAGAAACTCGTTCACATGAGGGAAACGACCGTCCAAGGTCTGTTCCGCGGTTGAGTCAGCTGTGCTCGCCACTGGATCGTGACTGATGGGAAAAAAAGGGCAATGACAGGTTTGACAGAGTTTCAGCCCCAGATCAGGACGGAATAGCACATGACCCGCTTCGTCTGCTTCCTGGTTACGCTAGTCGCTTCGGTACGTGCCAGGCCTCGTGCCTGCTCAGGCGGCGCAAGGCATCCGCTGCCCCCACTACGCCGTTTCAGCTCGCCATCAACAATGAGCGGACCGGCGACTTCGACAAGACGCTCGAACGCCGAATAATTCGCGTCTACGCGCCGTTCTCGCGCTCCCTCTATTTCAACGACAATGGACGTGACCGCGGAATCGCAGTCGAACTGGTTCGCGACTGGGGCATCAACGCCGTGACAGATTAAGAGTCCTTGGGGATGTGTCGGTCCCTGCGCCGGGGCGTTTCTCTTGGCCCAGACCCCCGCCGGATGGCGCAATCGTCAGCGTCATGGTCGGCAGGAAAGCCATTACCCCGTGCCTTGTCGCTCGCATTGTCGGTCCTCTTACTTCTCGGTTGGCCCATGGATGGGAGGATGGACCATAAGATCTTCGTTTACGGGAATCAAGAGCCGATCCCATCTTGACCGATGTGATTGCTGGTGACACAGTTGTCCGATGACACATCGGGCACGGCCCGATTCCTACGATCATTTCTATCGTCCTTTGCTGATCTCACTGTCAATACCAGCTAATGATGACGGTAATTGGTTCACAAGCGCTGCGACTCACGACAAGAGATCTGGTTCCGGATTCAGGTCGAGTGACGAGCAACTCGGAACTCATCAGGGTTGGCCGCCTGCGTCTCCCGATCACTCGCAGCAAGCGCCATTTCCGTTCGAAGTAAGCGAAGCTCCTTGGAACGTGCCTTTTTTCGCCTGCCACCCTGACACTCTCACTTCATAAAATCGCTAATCTCAGCAGATAGCTTAGCCTCCACGTCGAGTTGTTAGCCGACGATATGTTCGGGATCTTGTTTAGCCAGTACTGGCCGCTCCATAAGTCATCCAGTGCCCAAATGAAACGCTAGCACCCAGAGCCACCACCACATAGCACCCCGAGGCGGTAAGCAGGACTGC
>JBPYDQ010001015.1:0-9348 GCA_051986135.1 Terriglobales bacterium
CGCCATAGCCCCGGGGTGGTTCGCCGCCACCACCTCAAACTGGAACAGGCCGGCAAAAGGCTGATGCTATGGCCCGTTTGGAAAGGCTTACGACGCCCTGCGCAGTAGAAAACCTCACCAGACCCGCATAAAAACCTTCCAAGTCGAGTTTGCGTCAACTACTTTAAGTACACCGAATTCTTCTTCAACTCCTCGGGAATTTTTGGGAAGGGCGGGAATTCCTGGGAAAACCCCTTGAACAGAGGCGTAGTCGTCTCGGATCGTCTGGTTCCGTCGTGAACCGCGATCTTATGAAGATGGCCTGCAGCGTATCCCTGCCACAACGATACGCCGGCATAAGCACCGTCCTTACGTAGAATGTAATACGTCATATCAACGAAGCGCAGCTTGCTTATGTTTCCGTCGTAATTTCGGGCAATGCGCTTGAGGGCATCCATGCCGGCCTCCTGCGGCGACATGCCATGGCGCATATTCTCGACGATGGTATGCGCGCCCGCCACCTTGATGTTCTCTTCCCCGCTGCCGGTCGCGCCCGCCGAGCCTACATCCTGATCGGTATAGCACCCGGCGCCAATGATGGGCGAGTCCCCGACGCGGCCTGGTAGTTTGAAAGCCAGGCCGCTGGTGGTGGTGCAACCTGAAATCTCTCCTTTTTCGTTAAGAGCCGAGCAGTGGATCGTTCCCGTAGGAGGAAACAGCACCCGTCGGATTGCCTGCGCTCGACTTTCCGGATCGATTCCTACTTCTGCGGCCGTCTGCTCAAGTTTTTTCCAGCGCTCCGGCCAAAGGCTCGACTGCGGCTCGGTCTCGGGAGCCTGCCAATGAGGGCTGGCCAGACCGGGTCCCCACCAATCACCGCTGGAGTGGAACTCCTTCCACAGGAGCCATATCTTCTGAGAGCGATCCGTGAGCAGGTTCTCGCGGGGAAATCCGACGGCGACAGCGAAACGCTCAGCGCCTTCGCCTACCAGCATTACGTGGCCGGTATGTTCCATGACGGCCTTTGAGACCAGGGATACGTTCTTAATATTGCGGACGCCGCCCACCGCTCCTGCACGGCGGGTCGGCCCGTGCATACAGCAGGCGTCCAGTTCCACGACTCCCTCTTCATTGGGAATTCCACCCAAACCGACACTGTCGTCGTTGGGATCGTCTTCCGGACCCCGCACGACGCGCAGGGCGGCATCGAGCGTGTCAGCTCCTCCGCGAAGCAGGTTAAAGGCCTCGTCGAGGTAATTAAACCCATTGTTAGCGCAAACTATGATTGGCTTCCTTCCTGGGCCCGAGCCGGACGCTTGATTGGATGGCGGAGAGGTCGTCTGTCCTTCTGTATTGAGACCGAGTGCCAGCGAGCCGGCGGCAGCAGTAGTCAAGAATTCCCGGCGAGAAAAACCCATGTCACCTCCAAGGCTGTAAAAGGCGGCAGCAAGGATAGCAGCTTGGGCATGGAGCTGAAAATGCTCATGCTTTTCCGGGATGGTAAAGAATAGGCCCGTTTCGAGTCGGGCCTGGACAGGGGAGATTACGACGCGGCAAGAATGGCTGGTTTATTCTGGTCGGCACGGAAGCGGAGCAGGGCTGCGATGTTTCCCACACGGTCCAGTTCCGGATCCTCCTTCACGTAGAACAGCTCGATATCGCGATCGATGGCCTGCCGAATGATGGCATCGCAAACATCGTCGAGCTCGCGTGTCGCATGTCCGCAAATGGAGCAGAACTCCAAGATATGAATATCCAGGTGTCCGCAGTGTGGGCACTCAATGGCTCGCGCATGAAACTTCTCCCCGAAGAGAAGGATTTGAACTTCTCCTAGTTCGAGCGATCGCAGAACCCGGCGCAGACCAGTCGCTCCGTTTCCGCCGCGTTGCGCCCGGCCCAGAACCTCGTGGACCAGCGACTGGCGACGAGCGTCCTGCCAGTTGTGCAGGATACCCTGAACACGTTCGCGGATCTGTTCGTTGGAAGTGGCCGCTACATCTGCGGGAAAATGCCCCAAAAGCCGTTGCTTGGTATAAGGATGCAGATGCGGCTCGAGGTCCGGCCAGATACTTTCCTGGCAACCGATAATCAGCCTCTCGAACTGGCCCTTTTCGTATCCTTCCTTCAGGCGTTCGGCCACATTTTTAAAGTGGTGCATGGCTTCGTCGTCGAGGCGGCGCTCAGCATGCCCGGCGTCGTAGCCTCCAAAACCGTCGCTGCGGCCCCTGCGTGGCAATTCGTGAAAAGCGCCCTCTCGTTCCGTCAGCTCATCTAGACCGAGATCAAAGAAACGAGCACGTTTGCGGTCCACGAGAACGACCCCCAATCGCGGCTGGGCTCCCAGCAGGGCCACCAACGGTCTCAGATGAAAACGTTGGTTCACAAAAAGTTGCGTACCCGGCAGTACAGGGGGGAGATCGAACTCGCGCCAGAGATTCTTCGCCGCGCATGCAAACACGACCTTGGCGCGCGCCTGGTTTCCGTGCAGATTACCCGCCAATTCGAGGATGCGATTCAAGTCCGTGCGTATGCCTCCATTGCGGCCATTCTTTTCCGCTTCCCGAAGCGCACTACGAGCCAGATCCTTAGCCAGGATGGCTTCTTCGCGATGAGACTTGTTCTGGGGTGTTTGCGGCTGGAAGTAGAAACTGAGAGCGTAAGCCCCTCCTGTCGCTTGAAATTGCGCCAGCTCACGGATTTGTTCGCGCGTGATCATATTCAGGTTCTCCTGCGTGCGGAACCTTAAGTGGTGCCGGTCTTTTGTAGCAACTTACCCCCTAGGCGGTTGGCTACGGGGGGAGATTTTCGCAGTTGTTCGCGCGCAGCTGCGATCGATGCCCCCACCTCGTCGGGCTTACGCTCGGTGATCGCCGCGATTTCCGTGACCGTGAACCCTTCCACGGCGTTGAGGATGAACGCTTCGCGGTCCACATCGGAAGCCCTGCGCAAGGCCAGGTACATGATAGCCACCATCTCATCGGAAGAGGCAATGTCTTCTGGCGTGGCGATGCGCTCGTCGGCGATGGTGTTTTCTCGGGTTAAAGATTCGTCGGGCTGGTGATATTGCAGGTGCGGCTCGTCGGTCGCGCGAACATTGAACTGGCGCGCCGAGTCCGCCAGGCGAACCGACTCGGGACCTTCGCTGCTACCGGAAGCCAGTTCATCCAGCACACGCATGGAAAGCTGGTAAAGCCAGGGCTCCAGAGTGAGTCGCTCCGGTTTGTCCACCCCGTCACCCAAGGCGCGAGCTACGGCCTCGTCAACGACTTCTTCGCGGCTTATGCTGTCGGCCGGCAGAAAGCCAGTGGCTTCGCGGTACTGAATCTCGCGATCGACGAACCGCTCGAGACGGACAAGGTTGGCATTCACATAGGAGCGGATATCGTCGGGGGACACGGTCGGCGGCTGAACGGCTGCGATCGTTTGTTCGAATGGCACCCCCTGACGTCCGCCCCCGCGGTTCGCAGCCGAACCCCTTCGCGCCCACCGGTGCGAGCTTCGCAGCATGTCCTTGTGTTTCGTAAGCTGCTTCAGCAGCTCGTCGAAAGCCGTCTTTAAGGCCGCGTTCGCCGCCCAAGCTGTCTCCTGCACCGCCATCTGCCCGGACGGCAGACGTAGATTCAGAGAAACCAGAAATCCTTCGCGCGGCGAGTTCTGCTCGACGATTCCCTTCAGGTGTATTAATTCCGGCCGGAACACCTGAAGGCGTTTTTTCAATTTTTCAATCTGGTGGTTTATATCTTTTTCGATATCGGGGGTTCGATTGATCTTATAAGTGAAATGGACATTCATTCGAGCCTCGGAAGACGGGGTGAGATCCCGTGAAGCTTGTCCTCAACATGAGATTTTACACCCGTCCGCCATGAAGAGAGCGCAATTTCCGAGACGTGGCAAAACATGCGGACTATCCGCGGTGGGGAACAAAATGTACTTTCTGATATTGACAAGATGACAGTTTGGCCCTAATTTTGCCGGGCATCGCTTCCAACCGCCTGAAGGCTTTTTCATACGGAGCAATTAAAAAATGTCAAACTCGGGTTTTCCGCTTCCCTCCCGAGATGTTCAGGAGTTCCATCTTGGGCTTCCCTGGCAACAACCGCCCTTCGATCAATCGGGCGATCCTGGTTCGACGACATCCCTCGCGCTGGCTATTCTGAGCGAAAAAATTAAATCGGGGGCGTTGCAACCCACTGAATTGATGCAGCGTATCGTCGCGCAAGCGTCGGCCGCAACAGGGGCGAGGGGGGTTGCGCTGGCACTGCGTCGTAATCCCGCCGGCATGGTCGTCTGTTGCGCCGCAACAGGCGACATGGCTCCACCGCAGGGCACTGCCTTGGACGAACGTTCGGGCTTCACAGCAGAGTGCCTGCGAAATGGGGTGGTGATGATTTGTGACGATTCTCGAACCGATGCACGGGTAGACCAGGTGGCCTGCGCACGACTGGGGGTGCGTTCGATCGTGGCTGCCCCAGTCGCGGATGAAGGATCGACCATCGGCGTTCTGGAAGCTCTTTCCGATCAACCGTCGGCGTTCTCCAAACAACACATCGAAATTCTGCTGACGCTAGCCTGTTTCGCAAAATCCGCAATCACACCAACCTACGGCGGTGTCCGACACGCGTCGCCCGCAGACTTCGTTGTGACTCCCGATGCTGTGGCCGACCCTGCGCCGAGCTTGCAGCAGGATGCGCCGCCAGAGCCTGGCCTGCGGGAAATGACTGCCGATTCCAGGACCTGGCGGCTCCCCCGGCAAGTGCGGTTGGCGCTAGTCTGCGGGGTTGCCGCTGCCTTGCTGCTCGCCCTGGTCGCGACAGCGGTTTTTGTATGGATGTGGGGGCATAGATCCACCCCGGAAGTGAGCAAGACGACACAGCCTAAGCCTCAGCATGCAGCCGTTCGAAAGCCGCCTGCGGCCATCGCTACTTCCGTTCTGCTGCCCGGACCTCAAGCTAACAAGCGGGATATTCCAAACGAGCGCAAACCCCTGGTCGTCGAGGCATCGCCGCTAGAAGTGCCTGTCGGCCCTGAGCCTGAAGCCGCGCCTGCCAACACTCGAAAGTTGACTCCGGATGCAGGCAATGAGGTCGCGCCGGCGGCCATCACATCGCTGGCCACAGAAGACAACGCCGGGCTGGGGAGCGTTCTCTCATCTCCTGATCGCCTGCCTTCCCCGGTGCTGGCCACCTCGCAAGGATTCACGCCGGCTCGCCTCGAGCACCGTGTCACGCCCGTTTATCCAGCGGAAGCCAAGCGTCTGCGGATTGAAGGACCGGTGGTGCTTCGTCTGACTATCGATGAGCACGGAAGGGTTGCATCGATTGGCTCTGTACAGGGAAGCCCGATACTGGCCCGGGCGGCACTGACGGCGGTGCGGCTGTGGCGCTATCAGCCGTCCGAACTCAATCACCGCCCAACCTCGAGTACGACCGACGTCACGATCGTATTTCGCCTAGAGTAACTCGCTCGATTTTGGCGCTTATTTGAAACTAGACTGCAACCGTCACTGACGTTTCCGTGCGCGTAACCGGACGGTACAAGGTGTCGCGCTCCACGGGCTCGCGCCCGGCCTCCCGGATGAGCCGAATCAGTTCCTGCCGACGCATGCCCTGCGGGGTAGTCGCGCCCGCATCGTGATAAATCTTCTCTTCGACTACCGTGCCGTCAAGGTCATCCGCACCGAAACGCAGCGAGATTTGGGCAATCTTGGGCGTGAGCATTTGCCAATAAGCTTTGATATGGGGAAAGTTGTCTAGCACCAATCGGCTGACGGCAATCTGCTGGATGTCCAGCATTCCGCTGGTCTTCGGCAGGTGTTGTAACGGGGTATTATCAGGGTGGAAGGCGAGGGGAATGAACGTCTGAAACCCGCCAGTTTCATCCTGCAGGGCTCTCAATTTCAGCAGGTGATCCACCCGATCCTCGTCGTTCTCCACATGGCCATACAGCATTGTCGCGTTCGATTTCAGACCAAGTTGGTGAGCCAGTTTTGCCGTTTCGAGCCAGTGCTCACCATCAATCTTGTGATCGCAAATGATGTGTCGGACTCGGTCGGCGAATATTTCAGCGCCGCCGCCGGGTAACGAGTCCACCCCGGCTGCCTTCAATTGGACCAGAGTTTCCTTGATCGAGAGCTTCGCCCGCTTCGCCAGGTATGCGATTTCTACCATCGTGAATGCCTTGAGGTGGACCCGGGGAAAATGCTGTTTCAGGCCGGAGCAAAGATCCAGGAAGTATTGGAATGGAAGATCAGGATGCAGTCCGCCAACAATGTGAAACTCAGTAACCGCCTCGCTATAGCCGGAAGCGGCGGTCTGGAGGGCTTCCTCAAGCGCCATGGTATATGCGCCGGGGGCATCTTTCTTGCGTCCGAAGGCGCACAACCGACACGCGGCCACGCACACGTTCGTGGGATTGATGTGGCGATTCACATTGAAGTAAGTCTTGTCGCCGTGCATCGACTCCCGTACCCGGTTCGCCAGCCAACCTACGGCCAAAACATCCCTACTGCGGTACAAGGTGAGGGCGTCGGCGGAGCTGAGCCGTGCTCCGCTTAGCACCTTGTCGGCAATGGGACCAAGGCGAGAATCGTCGGTCTGGAAGGGATGCGCGTCAGCCATCACGATTGATGATAGCGCACCCCTAGGCGCGAAGTCACAGCTCAGCGCTCATAAGCGTGAAGTTTTGTCGGCTTCGGGTGGTTGGCGGCCGCACGCACCCGTCTCAAGCGGCTTTATCCCTGCGAACCATACTGCGCGATGTTCTGGGGATGACTTTAGGCGGACGCAAACGGCTGACAGCTCCCGGTTCGGGCGCCTCCGCTACGCTCTTCAGATCTGGTACGGGCAGCTGCCTGCCGAAAAGGAGATCTAAGGCCGTGTCCGCCAGACAACTCAAAACATTCCAACTGAGGACTGCGGCGGAGATCATCGTATCCAGTCCAATCTTGATGCCTTCGCCCAATTGCATGGTTTTTCTCAGGCAGTATCCTGTGATTCGATCGACAGGCTTTCAAGTTGTACGGAAATCGCGCAGCAAAGTTCGTGCGTTGATGTACCCGCGATTCGTTCCAAGTCCCATCAGTGCGCTACAACGGCTCCGCCGCGCTTGGGCCTTTTCATGAGCAGGATCAGAGGCGCCATCATCAGGAAGACAATGGAGAGAATGAAGAACACGTCATTATAGGAAAGCATCGCGGCCTGCCGGTTGAGGATAGCCCAGATTGCACCGTAAGCACGCCTGGTCGCGGTGGCTACATCGGCCCCTTGCGCCATGAAGTTTTGCTGCAAGCTGGAGATCATGTTCGCCGCTCTCAGATTCGAAGCAGATACATTCTTGCCCAGGGTGTTGATGTGCTTTTGCATGAACCGGAACTGCAGGGTTAGTACGATTGAAATTCCTATGCTGGCACCGATATTGCGCATCACGTTGAAGATGCTGGTGGCATTACCCAGCCGCTCGCGCGGGATGGGATCGTGCGTAACCGTGGTCAGAGGCACAAAAATGAGGCCCAGAGCCGCCCCCTGTAGCATCAGAGGCCACCAAAAGTTCCAGAACCCGGCGTCCAGGCTAAGACGTGACAACATATACATGGCGCCCGCCGACAGGACCACACCAGCGAATAGGAGCTTGCGAGTATCTACTTTGTTGGTAAGAATGCCGATAAACGGCATCGCCAGAAACGAAGCAAAGCCTCGGGGAAAATTGGTGACGCCTGCGTGAGTCGCCGTGTACCCCAGCAACTCCTGCATGAGCAGCGGTAGCAGAACCGTGCTGCCGTAGAGCACAAATCCCACGACAGTCATCAAGAAGGTGCCGATCGCGTAGGAGCGATATTTAAAAACGCTGAGGTCAATGATGGGGTGAGCCGCCATGAGCTCGCGAATGATGAGGCCGCCCAGACCCACGATGGCAAAAACCGTAAGCGTGACTATGAAGCGAGAGGCGAACCAGTCTTCCTCCTGCCCTTTGTCCAGCATAATCTGGAGGCAACCCATGCCCAGTACCAGCAGCCCGATACCCCAGTAATCGATGCTGGTGGCCTTGCGCCGCAGGTAAGCAGGATCAAACACAAACAGTTGCGTCAGGATGATGGCCATCATGCCGATGGGCACATTGATGTAGAAGACCCAACGCCAGCTGTAGTTGTCGGTAATCCATCCCCCCGCCACCGGGCCCAACATGGGCGCGACCACGATCCCCAGTGCCCAAAATGCCATTGCCTGGCCACGTTTTTCGGGAGGAAAGGCTTCCAGCAGTATGGCCTGCGAGAGCGGTTGCAGTCCTCCGCCGCATGCCCCCTGTATGACACGGAAAATAATCAAAAACGGAAGCGAAGGCGCAAGTCCACAAAAGAAAGAGGCCAGCGTGAAGCCCGTAACCGAAGCCATCAGGAGGCGCTTTCGCCCGAAATTGTTGGCCAGCCACCCGGTCATGGGGAGAATGATGGCATTGGCCACCAGGTAGGACGTCAGCGTCCAGGTTGCCTCGTCCACACTGGCCGACAAACTCCCGGCAATGTGCGGCAGCGACACGTTGACCACGGTCGTGTCCAGGACTTCCATAAAGGTGCTGGACATGACCGCGATCGCGATCAGCCATGGATTAATCTCTGGAATGGGCTGCGCGCTGGAAGGACTTGCCATTTCTCAGTACCGAAACAGTTTTAGACGAGGGTGGGTTGCCTGGCGATTCAAGCTCCAGAAATTGCTGATTGGCTGCTCGTCTTCTTGCCACCCTAAGCAAGTCGCAAGAACATTTTTACATGTTCGTCAATGGATGGTTGACCTGGGGGAGTCCGTCTGACTCTCAATTTGAGCGATAACTTCGCTTGTCGACAGGAGAGAGGCGCCTCGGGAAGTAAGATCCGAGACAGTCTTTTCACCTTCCTCCTTTTTGAGTGTCGCAATCGCGTCCACAACAATGGCAACGCGGCGTTTGCGATCCAATAAGCCCCTGGCGGCAAACTGCACACAGTACTCCGTTACTACACCGAACACAAGGAACCGAGCATCGGCCGCCAGGCGTTCGATGAGCATTGCCGTATTGGGGTTCGAGAACACATCCAGAACTTGCTTTTCCAGCAGAACCTGCTGGTAATGGACGAAATCATTCGGAAAGGGGAAAAATCTGTCGCTGGGAATTCTGATTATTTTAGCGGTAGAGGCTTCCCCTACCAGCTCGGCGCCAGAAGTGCCGCGAATGCAGTGGGGCGGGAACACCTTAAACTCTGGATCATCTGGCGCATGCTGGCAGGCGCTGGATATCAGGAGAGCAGCTTCTTTGCGGGCCAGATCGACTAGTTTTTTTATGTTGGGAAGAAGTTTTTCCGCTCCGGGAACGTAGAGAGCACCCCCCGGGAGCATGAAATCA
>JBPYDQ010001016.1:0-6937 GCA_051986135.1 Terriglobales bacterium
GTCATTTTTACGGGACCCGCACCCACCGTGCAAACGGAGTCCGTCGCTTCCTATCACACACGCTTTCCTGGTCGACACTCAATCGTACGGTTTAAATCGATGATGTCGGCACCGCCCTCTCGACTCACGTGTGACCGATTCCTTCGAAAGCGCGCGATAAAGACCGCCGGAGTCTCGCAAGCAGATCGGAACAAATCTCCTCTGCCGGCCTGGAGGAAAAGAGTTTTTTCCGGTTTACCCAGCGACGCCGAGACAAGATCGTAGCAATCAAAGCCAGAGGAAAGGAACTGTTCCCGAATGTTTGCAATTGAATGCACCACCGTTTTAACTTCTACGGCAGTGCATCCAGATCGGAAGGCAGTTCTCCATCCCCGGGCGTAAGCCTCGGGATGCACATCACTGACCACCAGCTCAGCGCCCGGCTTCAGCGCTATGGCGAATTCGCGTGACACGACGCTTAGATCCGGAAAGTGACTCAGTGCGAACGAACAAATAGCAAAGTCAAAGAATCCAGCTGCGAAAGGCAGCTGCTTGCAGTCTGCCCGAGCAAGGCCGCGAGCAATTGCAAATTTGGTCGCGGCAGTCCGCAGCATTGCCGCAGAACAGTCAACACCTACGCCTGCTCGTGCGCCGAGTTCGACGAACCTCTTCAGCCAACGTCCGGTGCCGCACGCCAAATCTAGGACGGCTTTGCCTTTCATGGCCGGAATCAACGGCAGCAGGTGACGCTCTTCCAAAGCAAGCAACGGGTTAAGGGAAACATCGTAGGTTGTGGCCCAGAGCTTGTACGCTTCGTCCGGTGAAAGAAGAAATCTGCTGCCGGTAGAGTGCGAAGATAGTGGGTCCTGTTTAGGAACGGTGGTGAGGGGCGTTTGCAACCTTCTACTCACAAACTCTCTTCTTTGGGCTTACGAAGGTTGATAAATTGCTGAGTCCACTTTAATTCGAAGGGCGCCGTGTAAATACCCAATCTGTAGCGCCAGCTGCTAAGCACCTTCAGTGTGACGCGACCCCACGAGGGGAGCCATAGGTCTTGTATTGTCGGCCAACGCGAAGAGACAACCAATTCGAAGTTGTCAATCAGCCTTTTGGTTTTTGGCTTTAGCCACGGTGTCTGGGGATCTTTCTGAGTGGCGAACCGTTGCCAATGATCGGTCGCCCATTCGTCGGGAGTCGTAGGAAATTGGATCTTATCTTCGACTCCACCGTACATACGCACCCGTTGGGGGACCGGAGTGTAGTGCTCAACTATGATTTCGGAGTACGGATTCAGACGCTTTAACTGTCGAATAAACCGGATGCAATCGTGCGTGTCACCCTCAGGATCCTTTGGATTCCCGAAGATGATCGAGAATTCCGGGATAATGCCGAAACGCCGGATGCGGGAGGCCAAACCCAAAGTATCTTCGGCGCAGAGATCCTTGTTCATCTCCTTCAGGTTCTGGTTGGAACCTGATTCGGCGCCGAAGAAAATCATGGTACAGCCGGCTCGGCGCAAGGCGTCGAAGGTTGCATCTGAATAGCGCATCATTATGTCTGTGCGACCTTCACACCACCAGCGAAGCTTGAGGGGTAACAGTCGGTCGGCAAGTTCGCGGGTGTGGTCTTCACGCAGAAAAAAATTGTTGTCATAAAACTGGATGGCATCGACACCATACTGATGTACCAAGTGTCGCAAGATACTCTCGGTCCTCGCCGGAGATTCCATTTTTTCGCGGCTACCTGAGAAGGTGACGACGCCGCAAAAATTGCACCTGAATGGGCAGCCGATGCTGGTTTGGTGTACCGCCGTGCGCCTGCCGAGAAACGTCGGAAGCAGGTATTTCTCCGCAAGAATTCTGTGATAGGGATACCAGGGAAACGCGTCTGGACTTTGCATGGGGCGCTCGGGGTTGTGAATGGTTTCTCCCTCAGCCCTTTTGTACGAAAGGCCCTGAATGTCGTTGAAGTCGCGCGTGCCGCGCAAAGCCTCGAGTAACTCAAGAAATGTACGTTCGCCTTGACCGCGCACCGCATAGTCCACATAGGCAGCATTCAAAACAGCGGCAGTGTAATTGGATGCGAAATATCCTCCCCATACGATCGGAACGTGTGGAAATCGGCTCCGAATCTGGCGACAGCTCGCCACAGCGCCAACTGTTTGGGGTCCGGGCATAACTGTGACCGCCACCAGTTCTACGGGTGTCTGTTTCAGGATAGAGAGTAATGTCTCGGTAGGGTGAGGATCGAGATTTCCGTCAACAATTGCGTACGCCTCGTGTCCTTCTAATACAGCTGCAAGCGACAAAATCGACAGCGGTAGTCGCCGGTTTCGGAACTTCGTCGCTTTGGGGTTGTACAGAAGAATCATGGCTTACGCGCGAGTTGAATCAGGCAACTGTCAAGCGTTGGGGAAGGTAGCAATCCCCCAATTGCAACTTGTCTCTAATTTGTCAAAATTCTGCAAAATAGGTGCCGGTGCGCGGTTTTGCAAAAGCAAACTGGTCGGCGCGGCAGAAGTTACAGAATATTGACAAGGTTTTGACAATTGACATTTTCATCCGTCCTAGTTTGTGTGCTCGTCTGCTCGTTTCGAAGAAAGAATGCATTTCGGGCAATCGATGCCTGAGGACGATCTTCACAATGAAGGACAAAGTGGTGCTGTTCTACCCTCCGTATGAAGGACCTCCGTTGGGAGCACCTCTGGCCTTGCTCGCTCTGGCCGGGCCTTTGCTCGAAGCAGGCTTTCAAGTGACCGTGGTCGACAACGTCATTACCCCCGATTACGAGAATCGAATCCTTCGCGAAATCCAAGACGCGCTTTGCTTAGGAATCTCCGTGCTTACGGGACCGCATATTGGCACTGCGATCCGCGTTGCCCGCACGGTAAAAGAGTTTCGCCCCGACTTACCCATCGTGTTCGGCGGGTGGCACCCGAGTCTGGCCACGGAACAAACGCTGCGTGAAACCTTTGTCGATGGCATCGTAAGGGGACAGGGGGAGAATACTTTTCTTGAATTGGTCCTACGGATTGCAGGCAACCAGGCCTGGCATGGAGTGCTGGGTCTATCCTTCAAGCATGCAGGCAGGATTCACGATGAACCAGAACGGCCGGTCGCGAATATCAATGACCTTTCTGCTCCCGCCTACCATCTCGTTGATCCAGGTGTGTACGCAAGAGTATCCGGGGTCAGGCAGTTGGCATATACGACAAGCGTAGGTTGCCCTTATCAATGCAACTACTGTACTGACCAGGTCTTTTACAAAAGGCGTTTTAATGCGTACCGCGCGGAGCGAGTTCTTGCTGATCTTACCGACCTGGTTCCTCGGTACCACATCGAACACGTTCCACTTTTCGATTCCAATTTTTTAGTAGACCGAAGGCGCGCCGTGGAAATCGCGCACGGGATCATCGCCAGTGGTTTGAAATTTCGCTGGGACTTCCAAACATCGACAGACTTTCTGGCCAAGATGAGTGACGACGAAGTTTGTCTTCTCGGCGAGAGCGGCGTCCACCACATCGGCTTCGGTACTGAGTCGGCGTCGCAGCAGGTGTTGTACTTGATGAACAAGCGTTTTCAACATGTAGACCAGATGGAAGAAACAGCTCGGAAGGCTGACAGAGCCGGTATTCATATCGTGTTCAACATAATTCTCGGCTATCCGGGCGAGACAGAAGCCGATCGCCAACACACATTTCGCTTCATGAGCGATATAGCCAGGCAATATTGGAATGTCAGTTTTTCTCCCAACATTTTCACTCCTTATCCAGGCATTCCAATCTGGCCCCAACTTAAAGAGCTGGGTGTGCGCGAGCCGAAGTCGCTGGCGGAGTGGGAGACGCTCGCCTTGGGAAACAATGTGCTTCCTTGGTTGCAAGGAGAAGAACTCCGACGCTTGCGTCGAAGTCTCGAATACTTCCTGCTTAACAACCAACTCCGAAGAGCGACCAGGAAGATACCGTGGCTGCGACGCGGGGTGCGAAGCGCCCTCGGGGCGCCCATACGTTGGCGCATTCGTAGAAACCGATACTCCTTCCCTTGGGAGTTGTGGGCATCGCGAGCCGTGGAAAAGGTGGTTGTGCGCCGCTCGCTACTGACAGGGCAGAAATTGAAAGAAGGTACGCCGCAAGTTTGTTGAGCTTCTTCTCCTCAGATCGGGGAGGTGGATTTTCGTGATTGATGTGCTGCTGACACATTCTTATCACCTGTACTACGACCGCAAGCAGACGCGGAAAATGCAACCCTATCCGCCACTTGGCACCTTGTATGCAGCCGCACTCCTCCGCAAACACGGGATTTCGGTAGCCGTGTTTGACACGATGTTGAACGACCCACACCAAGGCTTCCGAGATGCCCTCGAACAGCATTCGCCGCGTGTCGTCGTAGTTTACGAAGACAATTTCAATTTTCTATCGAAGATGTGTCTAACTCGTATGCGGGAAGTGGCTTACGAAATGGCGCATGCTGCTCGCCAGAGCGGGGCTAAGGTCCTCGTCAACGGATCAGATGCTTGCGATCACACCCTTGACTATCTTCGCGAAGGCGTCACGTGCGTACTCCTAGGAGAAGCAGAGTGGACGCTGCTGGAAGTAGTTCAACAACTTCTCCAGGCGGGTGAGCTTGACGGGGGCTGTATTCCGGGCCTGGCGTATTTGCACCCGAAAACGGGAGGAGTAGCGTGCTCGCCTGAGCGAAAGTTAATGCGGAACTTAGACCTCTTACCTTTTCCAGCGCGGGAGTTGGTGGACATTGACCACTACCGCACTGCCTGGAGTGATGCCCACGGTTTCTTTTCATTAAATATTGTCTCCAGCCGAGGCTGCCCCTATGGGTGCAATTGGTGCGCGAAACCGATATACGGCAACTCTTTTGCGGTTCGCTCGCCTATCAGTGTCGCGGAAGAGATGTGGCAGTTGAAGTACGAGTTTGGCGCGCAACACCTCTGGTTCGCCGACGATATTTTTGGCCTCAGAGCCAAATGGGTCACCGAATTCGCAGCACACGTGGAGAAAATTGATGCCGCGCTACCTTTCAAAATGCAAAGTCGCATAGACCTAATGACGGCTGACACAGTTCGAGATTTGCGGCGGGCGGGGTGTGCGGAAGTATGGATGGGAGTCGAGTCGGGTTCGCAGAAAATCCTGGATGCCATGGATAAGGGCACCCGCGTCGAGCAGATTGCAAAGGCGCGGGAAAACCTGCGACAACAGGGTATTCGCGCCTGCTACTTCCTGCAGTTCGGATATCCAGGAGAGACTTGGGAAGACATATGCAAGACGACTGAGATAGTTCGTAGCACTTGTCCCAACGACATCGGAGTGTCGGTCTCGTATCCATTACCCGGAACCAAATTTCACGAAAGAGTGCGGGCACAGCTTGGCGACAAGACAAACTGGTCGGACAGCGAAGATCTCGCCATGATGTTTCAAGGTACCTATAACAATGAGTTCTACCGCGCCTTGCACGACGCTTTGCACGCTCAAGTCGAACAGTGGGGACTAGGGCATGGGGATAATGAGGGGAATATGGCAGGCGATGCGGCCAAGGCAAAAAATGCTGCGCGATTGTGGCACAAAGTAGAAACCCTCGAAGAAACCTGTCGTAACCCCCAGCCCACCGTGCTGCGTGAGACCCGTCAGCCAGACCTGGTGCAACTGCGGACACTGGGGGATGGGGGAGATTTCCCGCGCAGCTTCCGCAGGTGTGAATCGTAATCTGTAGCATGGACATACTTCTCACTCACGGATACTTCCTCTACGAGGATTCGAAAGAGCTTCAGATCATGAAGCCGTATCCCCCTTTGGGGATCCTCTATATCTGCGCCCATCTGCGTAAAAAGGGAATAGACGCAGAAGTGTTCGATTCGACGTTTGCATCTCGTGAAAAGCTGTTCGCTATGCTACAAGCCGGTCGTCCTTCGGTCCTCGGTATCTACGCGAACTTAATGACCAGGCCTAATGTCGTCGAGATTCTGGGAGTCGCCAAAAGTGCGGGTTGGCAAACAGTGGTTGGTGGACCAGAACCTGGTGCATACGTCAAAGAGTACCTGGAGGCCGGGGCCGACGTGGTCGTAATTGGGGAAGGCGAGATTACTTTGGAGGAGTTACTCCCCATTCTAAGATCGCATGCGACCCAGTCCTTTCATAATGTAGACGGAATTGCCTTTCGCGACCTAGGCGGAAATATCGTCCGGACTAGACCCCGCGCGCAGATCCCCGATATCGACGCGCAACCGTGGCCGGCGCGTGAACTCATCGACGTGAATGAGTACGTTGCAGTGTGGCGAAAGCACCATGGAATGGGCTCCGTTTCCCTGATTACCGCGCGTGGGTGTCCTTACCACTGCAAGTGGTGCAGTCACCAGGTCTTCGGGAAAACCCACCGTCGTCGCAAGCCAGCTCTAGTTGCCGATGAACTGGAGTGGTTAATCAGCCGCTACCACCCGGACATGGCGTGGATGGCGGACGACGTTTTCACGATCCATCCCGGATGGCTTTATCAATATGCCGGCGAGTTGAAACGGCGCGGTTTGAAATTGCCATTCGAGTGCATCTCTCGCGCCGATCGCCTCAATGCGTCAGTTGTCGACACGCTGGCCGATATCGGGTGCTTTCGCCTGTGGATTGGATCAGAGAGTGGATCGCAACGCATTTTGGATGCCATGGAGCGCGGTGTCACCGTCGAACAGGTGCAGGCCGCAGTCGCACTGTGTCGATCGCGTGGCATTCAGTCCGGGATGTTCCTTATGTGGGGCTACCAGGGGGAAGAAGTCGTAGATATCGAGGCCACGATTCAACATGTTAAGAAAACTGATCCCGATGTCTTTTTCACCACGGTTGCTTATCCCATTGCCGGAACTCCCTATTTTGATGAGGTTGAAGATCGAATCGAGCAGCTGAAGGAATGGAATATCGGTTCCGATAGGGAAGTACGAATTCGAGGTCGCCATTCACGGC
>JBPYDQ010001017.1:0-15162 GCA_051986135.1 Terriglobales bacterium
CGAGAAACGTGGACTCGTCGCCGGTAAACCCACCTCCAGCGATCGGCGCGCACGAATCGTGGAACTCACGCAAGAAGATACACGAGTAGCGGCAGCGTACTTCGACAGGCATGCAAAGGATCTTTAGCATCTTATCTCATTGCTGTCGGCGAAGGAGACGCGACAAGTACACACATCCCTCAAGAAACTCGGCCGTGTCGCAGCGCAGAAACTTGATGGCGCGCGCCAGGCGGTACAAGAAGCTTAATGAGGACAGACCACATGAAATCGTGTTAAGAGCGACAAAAACTAACGGCCTGAGCGGGATGGACGCTGCCGAAGGCGGTGACGGACAACATCTGAAAGACTGGTTTCCGGCTGAGAAAGAGAGGACAGCAGACATCCGCAAGGGACGGTCGGCTTGATTGATCCAGAACAGGGATGGTCAGTCATGAAATTCAGGAGTCAAAAAAAAATGCAGATCGGCATCGACAGCCACAGAAGCGGTCATCCGACCCGGCTGCTGGGGTTACCCTCAGCCCTGTCCAGCGCATGACAAGCTAATGGAATGGTTTGCTTGGAAGCGTCCAAAGACGCGGTTTACATATAACCGTGATTGTCCGGGGTGCAGATCACGTCTTATGATGCGATAATATTTCGGAATTCTATGCGGCGATTAATGGCACAGGTCGCTCTGGCTGCGATGTGCAGTGGGCCGTTGCTTCCGCTGTTTGCAGCTACTCAGCTTTCCACGGTCTATGCATGCTGCGTACGGAGGGGAAAGCACCACTGCCAGGAGTCGTCCGATTCGTCCGGTGGATACGAGTTTCGCGCCGTCCACAATAAGTGCCCGTATTCGGTTCCTACTACGGTCATTAGACTCCAGGGACTCCACGCTACCAAATTCGACTTGTCGTTGCCGTCGCTCGAAGGTGACGTCGCGCAGACATCCCTCGATCACTTCTGTCTCGTCAATGCGCGCGCTTCGTGCGCACGCGGTCCCCCCATCCTCCCCCTCGGTTAACAAAGCGCTCGACCTTTGTAGCTACGATCCAGCGTAGCAGCCAGTGGGCCGGTCTCCGAGCACCTGTTCTCTCTCGATAATCCGGGGAGGCCCAGTGACACTCTTAACTTGTTGCGTCCGGTGCGATTACGGGCGCGAGTTTGCGTTGCCCAATCGGGAGAAAGTTATGACGCGCAAGGTTTTTTTCGTAGTGGCCGTGGCGGTCATAGTTGCGAGTACGGCTCTTGCGACCATCTTTGGCACAGTTCGAGGGATCGTTCACGACCCACAGCATCGACCCGTCCAAGGCGCAATGGTGATGCTGAAGTCGAAGTCGTCCGACTTGGCGAAAAGTGCGAACACGAACAGCAACGGTGAATTCTCATTCAATGCTGTGCCCGTTGGTGAATACGTCATCAGCGTGATGAGTCCAGGATTCGCTGAGGAAGCCGAAACTGCGATCGTCAACTCTGATACCGAGCCGGTAGTTCACTTTCAGCTAAAGCTGATGGGCGCCGAGGAAACGATCAACGTTTCAGAGGCCGCCGTGGTTGCACCAACGGATTCCGCTACCCCGACCACCTTGGTAGACCGCTTGGAGATCCAACAGACCCCGGGAGCATCCCATAGCAATAGCCTCGCCATGATCACCGACTATGTTCCAGGTTCATATGAAACCCACGACCAGCTACACATCCGCGGGGGTCACCAGACGAGTTGGCTGGTGGATGGAATTCCTGTCCCGAACACGAACATTGCCTCCAATCTCGGCCCCCAGATTGACCCCAAAGACATCGACTATATGGAGGTCAATCGCGGAAGTTACGGCGCCGAGTTCGGCGACCGGACTTACGGTGTTTTCAACATTGTTCCGCGAACCGGATTCGAACGCAACAATGAAGCAGAGCTGTTTCTCAGCACGGGCAACTTCTACCAAACGAATGCTCAGCTAAGCTTCGGCAGTCACACCAAGCGTTTCGCCTATTACGCCAGCGTGAACGGGAACCGAAGTAATCTCGGCCTGCAGACACCCGTTCCGGAGCTGGTTCACGACGCTACCAATGGGTACGGTGGCTTCGGATCGCTGATTTTCAACGTAGATCCGTCCGACCAGCTTCGATTCGTAACCTCGCTGAGGAAAGATTACTATCAAATTCCCTATGACCCCAATGCAAACGACATTGAGAATGCGCCAAACCCGGAGAACGGCTTTGTTGCACAGTACCCAAGCATTGCATTGCGTGATGGTCAGCACGAAGGTGATGCCTTCGTGAACTTCTCTTGGGTTCATACCTTCAACGCGAAAACCCTGCTGACGGTATCACCCTTCTACCATTACAACAAAGCCAACTATGACAGCATTCCTGATGACTTCCCGATTGCCTCGACCGACCATCGCACGTCAAACTACGCTGGGGGCCAGGCGACCTTTACTTTCGACGTCGCCAGAAATAACACCCAAACAGGCCTATATAGTTTCTATCAGCAGGACCACGAACTGTTCGGCGCCATCTTCCACGACGGCACCGACAATCCGCAGATTATCGACCGTGAGCAGCCCTCCGGCAGCTTGATGGCATTCTTTCTCGATGACAAATTCAAGCCCTTTTCCTGGCTAACCTTTTCCGCCGGCATGCGCCCAACACACTTTTCGGGCGCGGTCACCGAGAATACGATCAGTCCGCGCTTTGGCACCGCTCTAAACGTGCCGCACCTGAACTGGACGTTTCGTGCGTTCTATGGTCATTACTATCAGGCGCCGCCCCTGATTACCATTTCCGGCCCGCTAATCCAGTTCTGCAATGCCAATCAATGCGGATTCCTCGCCCTCCATGGTGAGCGCGACGAAGAGCACCAGTTCGGTGTAACCATTCCTTATCGCGGATGGACGCTCGATGTCACCAACTTCAAGACCAATGCCCACAATTTCTTTGATCATAGTTGTATCGGATCTGGAGCTTGTTTTCCCATCACGATTGCGCAGGGCATAATCCGCGGGTGGGAAACGACGCTGCGCTCGCCCCGAATTGCTAACAGCGGACAGATTCACCTTGCCTACTCCAATCAGATTGCCGAAGGTGCTTTACCGATCACTGGCGGTTTGACGGACTTCTCCCCGCCAACCCCACTGTTCCCCTTCGATCACGACCAGCGGAACACGCTAAATGTAGGCGGAGATTTTTCTCTGCCGTGGCGATCGTACGCCGCAACCAACATTTACTACGGTTCCGGGTTCAGCAATGCCTTCCCTCGCGAGCCGTATCCGGGAGACCACTTGCCGCAACACACCACCTTCGATCTTTCGGTGGGAAAGGATTTCGGAGAACGATTCTCCGCATCATTAAATGCCTTGAACGTAGCGAACCGGCGCGTGGAACTGGACAACAGCCAAACATTTGGTGGCTTTCACTGGAACAACCCGAGGGAGATTTACGTCGAGTTTCGCTACAGGTTCCACTATTAGCAACGACCGCATCGGCTCATGAAAAGACCTCGGCTCTAGCTGTCGCAGTTGTAATTAGCCTCAGTGCGTTCGCGACTGTCGCTTTTCTCCCCATTGAGTAAGGGCTCAGCACACGGGACAGGGCAACTGCAGCCGAGGCTTTGTCGCACGTAGGGTTCGAAGCTGGTCTGTAACCGGGAATCTTAATTCGCTCTTCGAGGTAAAACACACAAGCAGAATGGAAGATGAAGACGAAGAGGACATAAATGAAACACCCACTTATGCATCGCATGCAGGACGAACAAAGAGGCGCCCACTCAGTGGATGATTCGGCAAAGCATGTTTGTGCGTTCTGATCCCTACGAAACACTCGCCGACGTCGGTATGCAAAGCAGGGTTGATCCTATCGACTCTGTGGGCACCGGCGTTGGCCAAACGTCTTCGCCGATCAAGCTGTTTCGGGTACGGGTAGAGGATTGCGTGCGACGAATTGGCGTTGATGCCAATAGGGATACGCGGGCGTTACTTCGCTCGCGGCATCAAGCCGGGCGACTTGGTCGCGACTCAGGTTCCATCCAACCGCGCCAAGATTTTGGCGCAGCTGCTCTTCCGTGCGTGCGCCTATGATGACGTTGGCTACGCTTGGTCGTTGCAGGAGCCAATTCAGCGCAATTTGGGTCACGGTCTTGCCCGTCTCGCGCGCCACCTCATCCAGAGCGTCAAGGACTTTGTACAGATACTCGTTCGGAACCGGCGGGCCTTGCTCGGCAGTCGAGTGAAGCCTGCTCACTTTTGGAAGAGGCTGGTCGCGTCGGATTTTTCCGGTAAGACGGCCCCAGCCCAGAGGACTCCAGACGATAGTCGCGACTCTTTGATCGAGCCCCAGCGGCATCAACTCCCATTCGAAATCGCGCCCCAGCAGGGAATAGTAGGCCTGGTGTGCGACGTAGCGCGCCCACCCATACTTCTCGGAGATGGCGAGAGACTTCATAAGATGCCATCCCGAGAAATTGGAGCATGCGATGTAGCGCACCTTTCCAGATTCGACCAGTATGTCGAGAGTCTTGATGGCTTCTTCGATGGGTGTGAGCGCGTCGAAGCCGTGCAAATGGTAGATATCGATGTAATCGGTTACGAGACGGCGAAGGCTGGCCTCACAAGCCCGAATGAGATGATATCGGGAAGAGCCAAGATCGTTAGGTCCTTCGCCCATAGGGAACGTAGCTTTGGTGGAAATCAGGACTGCGCCGCGGCGGCCGGCAATCGCCTTGCCGAGGATTTCTTCGGATGCGCCTTCGGAATACACGTCGGCAGTGTCGAAAAAATTCACCCCAGCATCTAGACAGATATCCACTAGGCGGGTCGCTTCTCTTGCATCGGTGTTGCCCCAGCCGGCGAGAAGCCCGCGCCCGCCGAAGGTCCCGCACCCGAAGCTGAGAACTGGAACCTTGAGTCCCGAGTAACCAAGTTGTCGAAATTCCATGAGACTTGGATGCACCGACGGCTCTAGTGGACGCAGGAGCCGTGTGTCGATCGCGCAAGGAGCCTCCTTGAAGATAGGACTCGCTATTTGAGAGCCGAGGCCATTTGCCTCCTTACGCACTTCTTTTAAGTAGTCAGGACGCATATGCGGGCAACAACATCGCACTTACGGCCTAGTTCCGAAACACATGTGTCCAACCCTGACGCCGCGACGTGCAGCAGAAACTGAGTAAGGAAAGGCACTCACATCCATCTTGCCGGGTGTCACGATCAGAACTCTCACGTTCCGAATCCTACACCGACTGGGTTTTTGACCCGGACGCCTTGATTCCATGCCATCAGCTTTATGTGTTACGGCCGTGGGAGGGGGTATAGGAATTCTTTGGTTACACTAAAGATCCCATCGAACTCAGGTAAGACGAACGCGATTTCCGGACCTATCGCAGCCGAGCGTTCCAGATTTGCCGACCATAGAACGCAAGATTCAGAGCACAGACGATTACACCAGCGACCGTCAGCACAGTTGCCGAAAGATCCGGGTAGACTAGGCGATCCATATAGTGCAGCAAAAATCCACCTCGATATGGCTCGACTCCCCCCTTTTCTTCAAACCAATTCTCTAACAGAGTTAAAGGGCACGGCCAAGGCAGCAGTTCCGTAAGGATTCCCCAGATAAGAGACGCAATATGCAGCCAGCGAAGAATTGGACGCGATCGCGTCAGCAGAGCGCCAAAGATCACCCACACAATGAATAGTGCGTGCAGGAAAAGAACTCCGGTAGCAAGCGCAGAATAGAAGTTCGAGGCCAGAAGGGCTGCATACATCTTCTAGAATTTACTCCAACTGCACTGTGCAGCGAACGCAATGCGCAATTTCCCTATGCTCTCGGAGGCGAACAGTATTTTCCAAAGTTCACGGTGCCGAAAATCACACCGGCAGACGTAGACGCGTTTTACGCTGCTCAGTCGAGCAGCGCGACGTTGCGCGAGTGCGCGGATCCTGTGATCGTCGCGCGGCGAGGCCACCGTTCGGTTGCCTATGCGGCTTCCCACGAGGCTAGAGCTTTCGGCGTGCGCTCAGCCATGCCAGTAACGCGGGCAGAATGCATATATCCCGGATTTTAATACCTACCGGACTGTTTCATGTGGGGTGCGGAGATCTTTAGGCTCATACAGACTTGCTTGAGCTACTATCACGCGACGAAGCGGATCTCCTGGACGAACACCCTCGCATTGGCTCAGCGCTGGCTTCCTCCACCGCGTATGTGTCATCCCTTTCCCGACGCTCGCTTTACCGCTACCATCCAAGATAAGAAACCGGATGCGCTCGTCCGGCTCCCTGCCTGGGTACTGCGCGATCGATATCCCTACCACGATCCTCGTCCCGTAATGCTCGCCTTCGAGTTGAAGTACCGAATGGCCGAAACCACCGCAAGCACGACACGAACACAGTGGATGAAGATTTCGGCGCAAGTAGATGTTGCCGCTCCTGCCGACGCCGTACAGTTTTTGCCTCCCACCTGAGGAGTGTTGTCGTGCCCAAGCATAGTCTTGTGCCACTCGAAACCGCCCATCCATCGACCTTCCAAGATGTTTTAGGAACCAATAACTTGACGAGGTAAAAGACACGCATCCATGGCAGTTTAGAATTGTCGGATTATGGGACAGTTCCAGTTGTTGGCACAACCGCTGTGGGTCAACCTGCTAGGGTTAACCCCATTCGGTCTGTATTTTGTCGGGCGACGGAGGAGAATTCAAATTTCTGGACGGCAATTTCTTTTTGCCGCCGTCTTCGCGCTGGCTTTCGGTTTTGTGGAAGCTGCGGTGGTGGTTTATCTCCATGCGGCTACCGGTCTGTTGCCAGACTATACGAGAACACTGTCAGGGGTTCAGCGCCCAGGGGGTGCTCGCCAGCAGTTGCCTCCCATCAGCGAGTTGCCCCAAAGCCTAGTTACCATAAAAGTGTTGCCCGAAAGCCTGCTTAGCGTAGAAGTGTTACGCGAGGCAGCCACGATCGTCATGCTGCTCAGCATTGCTCTGCTGGCCGATAGCAGAGCCAAGGAACGGTGGGCCGTCTTCTTGTGGACATTCGCTTGGTGGGATATCAGCTATTATGCCGCGCTCCGGGCCACGATACGTTGGCCTACTTCACTCAAGGACCTCGACGTCTTGTTTCTCATCCCGGTACCATGGGTTGCACAGGTTTGGTTTCCGCTTCTGGTAAGTGCCCTCACTCTGATTGCCGTGGGATTAAGCAAGAAACAAATACAGGCCTGAGCGGTACTTGTTCACGCAAAGTATCAGTCGTGGCTTCTCCGGTGATTGCGTGTTCTTAGCGAAGGCGAACCGCTCAGAACCTGGGTCTCAGTCTGGAAAATCTCGTGTTTCCGCGTACGCCGTTGGCACGGTGGTTGGCATTGGCGGAATGTCAGGCTCCTTCCGAGGTATTTTCTCGGTGGGTGCGGGAAAGATTCTATAATTGCTTCGCAGCTATCGAGTGCTTTTTGGCATTTCGGCGAGCGCTTATTTGATATCAATAGCTTTCCCTCACACCTTGGCTCCTAATCTAAAGAAAGTGGATTTTGCCGCATGAGCCTGTTGGCAGCAAAAGGGAGTCCTGACCTGGAAATCTCCTCGATGGAGATGCAGAGCCTGTTATTCGAAGCACTGGGTAAACTCGGAGAGACCCGCCGTGTACTGGTTGTGCCGCCCGATCTGACGCGCAAAGAGTCTCGCGCAGGCGAGTTGACTAACTACGCGTATGACTATTACCACGACCGGCTAAACGCGATCCTGCCCGCCTTGGGCACGCATGCTGCGATGTCGCCAACCCAACTGAGGAGTATGTTCGGAAAAATCCCGCATGAGCTGTTCCGCGTTCACAACTGGCGCACTGACGCGGAGGCTCTAGGGGAAGTTCCCGCAAGCTTTATTTGCGGACAATCAGAAGGCAAACTGAACTACGCATGGCCGGCGCAGGTGAATCGCCTGATTGTGCGCGGCGGCTTCGATCTCGTCCTCTCCCTGGGACAGGTGGTGCCACACGAAGTAATCGGCATGGCGAACTATAACAAAAACATCCTGATCGGGACTGGCGGACGTGACAGCATCAACCGCAGTCACTTTCTGGGAGCGGTTTACGGTATGGAGCGCATCATGGGCCGAGCGGATACTCCCGTGCGCCGCGTTCTCAATTACGCCTCAGATCACTTCCTGAGCCAAGTCCCTATTGTGTATGTGCTCACCGTGGTCGGTTGCAGCGTCAGCGGCCGCCCGACCGTGCGTGGTCTGTACATTGGCGACGACGTCGAGTGTTTCCATCGAGCCGCTGAATTAAGCCTGGCAGTCAACTTCTCAATGCTGGACCGCCCAATTCGCAAAGCAGTTGTTTATCTGGATCCTCACGAGTATCAGAGCACCTGGGTGGGCAACAAAGCTGTCTACCGCACTCGGATGGCGCTTGCCGACGGGGCCGATCTTATCATTCTCGCCCCCGGGGTAAAACAGTTCGGCGAAGATCGTGGCATCGATCGATTGATCCGCAAATATGGATACTGCGGCACACCTGCAACACTGGCAAACGTCGAAGCCAATGCCGACTTGGCCAACGAGCTAAGCGCTGCGGCGCACCTCATTCATGGCTCCTCTGAGGGACGCTTCTTTATCACGTGGTGCCCCGGCGGTCTGACGCGTGAGGAAGTGGAGGGTGTCGGCGTCACTTACGGCGACCTCAAGGCAATGCTCCCGCGTTATGACCCGGCGAAACTCCAGTATGGCTACAATGACGTTCAAGGTGAGGAGATTTTTTTTATCGCGAATCCCGGTCTAGGTCTCTGGGCGCATCGGGATCGCTTCTGAATTGGGGGGTTGTGACGAACAATCGATTTAGACTTGAGAAATTTTCAGTCGGAGTCGGTGATCGCTTCCTACATCAGGCGAAAGCGCAGCTTGAGGCTTGTGTGCGTGCTGTCGAAGCCGGAGTCGACGTTGTTCCGGTGTGGAACAAATCGAACCGGGAGCACGACCTCATCGGGTCGGAACCATCTTCAACGCGCGCCGCTGCGGATGCTGCAGTGAAGGCTCTGCAGTGGACGAAACCGTATTACTGCGATGCCGACCATATCAATCTTCTAACGGTTGAGCGTTTCCTTGCCTACTGCGATTTTTACACTATTGACGTGGCGGATTACATAGCCAAGACCGCAACCCAGTCGTCGGTGGATGCGTTCGCACGGCGCCACGGCGAACTTATCGGCGAGATCAAGTTTGAGGGCTGCGAGCAAAGATTTGAGATTACGCCCGCGCTCTTGTCGCAGGTCGCGGGCAAGTTTCTTCCTGCCGTGGAGCACGCCGGCGCCGTATACCGCAGGATCGAGTCGGCAAAAGGAAAAGGCAACTTCATTGCTGAAGTGTCCCTAGATGAGACCGATTTTGCGCAAACTCCTCTGGAGCTCCTCATCATTTTGGCGGCCCTCGCGGATGAAGGCGTTCCCGTGCAAACCATCGCACCGAAGTTCAGCGGACGTTTCCACAAGGGTGTGGACTACATTGGCGATGTCTTGCAGTTTGCACATGAAATGGAGCTCGACCTAGCAGCCATCGCCTATGCCGTCCGACAATATGCGTTGCCCGACAACCTGAAACTCAGCATACACTCGGGCAGCGACAAATTTTCCATCTATCCGGCGATTCACTCGGCATTGCAGAAGTTCAATGCGGGCGTTCACCTTAAGACAGCGGGGACCACGTGGCTCGAAGAAATTGCAGGTCTTGCTGAAGCGGGAGGGGAGGGTCTTGCCCTGGCCAAGGAGATTTACGCCGAGGCCTGCGCGCACCACCAAGAACTCTGCCGTCCATACGCGACAGTTGTTGACATCGACATGCACAATCTTCCCCCGCCGGCCCAGGTTTGGCGCTGGTCATCCGCGGAGTTCACTGCTGCACTGCGGCACGATCCCAGCTCGAATTTGTATGACCGCAATTTCCGCCAATTGTTCCACGTCAGTTTCAAGATAGCCTCAACAATGGGACAGAGATATCTGGATCTGCTAGAGGTAAACGAAGACGTGATCGCCAGGAATGTGACTGACAATCTCTATGTTCGTCACATCAGGCCGGTCTTTCTTGGTGCGTGATGACGGAGGGCGATAATCTGATTCTTTTCAGAGTCAGTGGTGCTGGCAGGACAAAATCGGAAAACCTTTTTCAAGCCGGGTTGGCCATTCTGCGGCCAAGCAAACCAAGATGAAGTTCGGTAATCCGCTTCGCCATGAGACCGCCAGCCATGCCTGCACCTCCCGCATATACGGATGCAAGAGTTCCTACGTTCTATGAACAATGGTGTTTCGCTGGGCGCTGAAGCCAAAATATCGCGGCTTTCAATTGCGAGCTTCGAACCGACGGCGTTCGATTTTGCACTGCCGGATGCCCGTGTTCTCTGCTGGAAGAACAGCTCCGCCAAAACGGCGCCATCAGTACATGTATCCCAGCCAGTTGCGCAGCCCGCTGACTGGTGTTGCAATTCCGGAAAACGCAGGGCGAATCTCTTTGTGCCGCACGAGGAAGAGGCAGTCGAAACTGAACAGGGATTCCACTAAAGTACAAACTGAAGAAGGGAATCGGCGAGAATGAGGACCACCAACATTGGTCTGGCGAACAAAGTAGCGGTCGTAATCGGGGGCACATCAGGCATCGGACGCACGCTGAGTCTTGGTCTGGCCGATGCAGGCGCCGATGTTATTGCGTCCGCTCGGCGCAAGCAAAATGTCGACGAAGTGGCCTCGGAGATCGAAGCACGTGGGCGCCAGACTCTCCGCTGTACCTCCGACCTGTGCGATCGCAAATCGCTCGAAAGACTGGCCGAAGTTACACTTCGGCGCTTTGGCAAGATCGACATCCTGGTCAACTGCGCCGCCAAGCTTAAACGTGTTCCCACCCTCGACATGGCGGAGGAAGACTGGCGGGACATCATCGACACCAACCTTACGGGTACGTTTCGGACGTGCCAGGTTTTCGGAAAGCATATGCTGGATCGTGGTTACGGGCGAATCATCAACATCGTCTCGCTCAACACTTTCGTGGCGCTCAGCGAAGTCGCCGCTTACGCTGCCAGCAAGGCCGCCGTCGCTTCACTGACACGATCCCTTGCGGTCGAATGGTCAAAGAGAGGCGTTCTGGTCAATGCCATCGCACCTGGTGTGTTTCATACTGCGTTAAACGCAGACCTCTTGGACAGCACTGCGCGTGGCCAGGAGTTGCTCATGCGCACGCCGATGGGTCGTTTCGGCCGGACGGAAGAGCTGATCGGCGCAGCCATCTATCTCGCCTCAGACGCAGCCTCGTTCGTCGCAGGGCAAGTTCTTGTGGTCGATGGAGGTTTCTTGGCAAGCGGCGTGAATCAATAATTGAGGCAGGTTCCCGACACCGGTTCCCGCTTGGCCCCACAAGAGATTTGTCAGTAACTCGGGCTGCGAAGCTTCCGCTTTTCCTTTTTGGTCGTGTTAGCCCTGGGCTATTTTTTGAGCAGCTCGTACCGTTTCTGATCCAGTTTGCAACGACACCAGTTATCCTAGGGGGAATCCAGAAAGCACTTCGCGAACGCCGCAGCCACCGGCAGCGCTAGGATACCGGGAGCGCTTGCTTTGAACCTTCTCGTCATCATACGGCGGCTATTTCGGCGGGCGGGGTATGAGCATCATGATGCCTTCGTTCCTAGGATTCTGGGGATGGCGACATTCTTCACATGGATGCCCCGACCTCCTTTTTTCATTGTGTGTGAACGGCGTGCCTGCACTTCATTCATATGTGCACTTCATTCACATAGATGAAGATGTTCGACTAGCACTACCTGATTCCTATCGAGGGCCATCTCGGTAGTCAACGCGCACACAGTTTGTTTGCCGCCACGGAATTGCTCCCCATCTGGCACGGCAAGAGACGAGAATGGCTCTCGAAGCATTTCCACGGGGAGTCCACCCGTTGCTGCAAACTATCGCGCTGGCGCGGGTTGGGGACTTGTCTGAGGGGCAGGCGTCGTCGGGTTCGAAAAGTCCACCTTTGGAACTTGGCGCGAGCCTTCTGTTGCAGCGAAGTATGCCTCATTCGGCTGGAAGCCCGTCCAACTCGCAACGATGTTGTGGGGGAACTGCTGAAGATAGGTGTTGTAATCCTGCAGGGCATCGTTGTACCGCCTGCGTTCAACCGCAATCCGGTTTTCCGTGCCCGCCAGTTCGTCCTGCAAACGCAGAAAATTTTCGTTCGACCGCAATTGGGGGTAATTTTCCACGACTACGAGCAACCGACCAAGCGCTCCATCCAGTTGCTGATTAGCTGCGATCTTCTCCTGCGGGCTACCGCTCGACAACAGCGCAGAGCGAGCCTTGGCGATATCGCCGAATACCGTCTGCTCTTGTTTGGCGTACCCCTTAACCGTTTCCACGAGATTAGGTATCAGATCGGCACGTCGCTGCAAAACAATATCAACTTGCGACCACGATGCCTTCACGGCTTGATTCTTCGCCACTAACGTATTGCGCACTCCTACGTATTGCCCGAAAAATATCAGAGCTATTACTACGAGCACGACAATCACGATCAGACCCTTGCTCATGTCTCTCTCCTGAGTTGCAATATGCTGCAGCTACCAATGATCCGGAATGTCTGACTCCCATATTCTATCCACTGCGGCATTTACTTGCTCTACCGCTGACAAGTAGCCAGCAAATACCGCCCTTACATCGAATCGTTTTCGGTCTGCTTTTTGTTCCCGAACATCGAGAACTTGATTCATCGCGGAGGGATCGAATCCTACTCGTTTCGACAGTGCTTGCACAGTCTCACGTTTTTGATTCGGAGCGGGTTCTCCCAAGGCGATCAAGGCGTGGCGAAAAAGTGTGACAAACGAAGCCAACGATCCTAATAGTAAGTCCCATAGTCGTCGGTCGTTCGTGGACGCCAGGGAGACTGCCCTTCGAAGGAGAATCAGCTTTTCGCGCAGTTCGTATTCAACCTGAATACGATGAAGTCTCATGGGAATTTGCAGATTTTGCAGCACATCTTCACCGAACAGAACGCGGTGATGCATACTCATATCCATAAGTTCAATGGTAAAGACATCCGTCGAACGTTCCAGCTCCTCCCGGGTCATGAAAAGAGGTGGAGGTTGCTTCTGGCGATCCCACCATTTGGCGGCAGGCTGCAGAGCTGCCAAAGCTCGAAACGACGTCTCGCGCAAAACGCAAAACACATTCAGGTTCGAGAACTCGGGATCAAATTGCTTTGACACAACCGACCCGTACAAGATCACACTTTCGAGATTCGGACCCGCCGCTTCTCGGAGAAGCCGTACAAAGTTGTCAAGCTTGTCTTCTGGAAGCATCTCAGTTCTCCTGCTACCAACCGCCGCTCGCTCCGCCTCCGCCCGAACTGCCACCGCCAAATCCGCCGAACCCGCCTCCGCCCCCGAAACCACCACCACCCCAGCCTCCTCCACCGTAACCACCCCGCCGGCCGCCTCCTGAAAATCCCGATAAAAGTATCCAAAACAAAACACTGCGCAGTGGCGTAAACAGAACTAGTAAGAAGAGCAAAATGATCGCGCCAATAGCTAATCCAGATAATTTTCCACTCCCTTGCTCGGCAGGCTCTGTCGGAGCACGGGGTTGAGCGTTGGTAAGCTGAACGCCTGCATCCTTCGCGATGACGTCGGCGACCAGCGTGGTCACATTCAAGATCGCACCGCTATAATCGCCCGTTCGCATCAGCGGAACAACGTCGCGTTGAAAACTACCGACCTTTCCATCTGGCAATATTGGTTCCAGTCCGTAACCCACTTCAATTCGCGACCGCCTATCGCTTATGGCGTATAAAATCAGCACACCGCGATCGGTCGCCTTGCTCCCGATACCCCATTTCTTGAACAGGTCTACCGCGTAGGTCTCTATGTCTGAGCCGTCTAGAGAGTTGATGGTGACAACTGCAATTTGAGCATGGGCCTTGCGGTCGACTTGTAGGCAGATGTCCTCGATTTGTGCGCTGGAATTCGGATCGAGCACATGCGCGAAATCGTTGACGTAACCGGTGGGTCGCAGCTGTGAGATCGGCTCTGCCTGGAGCAGGAGCAGGACGGCGGGCAAAGATATAAAGAGCAACGCCAGAAACAATCTCACACGGGAAATCACGTGCCGATTCTACAGGAGTAGCGGAAGAGGAAGGAAATATCCAGCAGCACTCGTCTCTGTTCAGGGATCTGAAAAATGGCTTGATTGACAAGGGCTTGCGAGCTGCCGAGTTTCGAGTACGTTCGGCAGGATGGCGACGATGAATAGACGAAGATTCTGCGATGGTCTGTACAGGGTCCAGCGCAGCCAGATCAACGAAAATGCCGAGATACTGCGGAGTGCGGCCAATGGTAGGAACCGCGGACGGGTGCTCGGGCCGTGGTCGGAAGATCCGAGAGGTTGTCGCGGTCGACGGGCGCGGCCGATGCAGGGTCTGCTGTGATCCCAATACCAGGCCATGGAAGTGCCAATAGTAGAGTTTGAGAGATCCTGATGAAGAGTCGTGGTGGCGAAAGCGAAAGTTAATGGCAGCTCCTGCTCGTCTGCTGGCGGCTACGGAAGCGCCTGATCACTACGCTCTGTGTGGAATGAGATTGACGGGGAGTCCGGTTGTTGCTGGAATAGGGAGTCTGATTGCGGGTGAGCTCAAATGAATGACGAGAAGCTGAAGATGCGCCCACATACTCTGTACGGCACCATCGTGCGCGACATCCACTTCTGGATACCGCTGTTGGTGCTGATAGCGGGGATGCTTGTATTACGTGAGCTCCGCTGAGCATGAGAGGAGGAAGTGTGGACTCTGTCGCTACTGCACTCCAAGCCCCAATAGAGGCCGATCGTCTGCGGACTTTACAGGCTGTGGGCGTGTTCTGCGGGTTCGCTGCCGGTGCCTGGCTGGGCGGAGCCGAGGCGCCGATCAAAATCGTCAGCGCTGGGGTTTCTCCCATCACAGTTTCGCTCATTATGGTGACGGGAGTTTTCCTGGCCCGCTGGAGCATCCCGGCATTTGTACGCGGTACAGGGTTTATTCGCGAAGACGTGCGTCAGGCACCGCATTTGATTATTTGGGCCGTACTGGCGGGTTGCATGTGGGCCGTCGCTAATACCATGACCATCTATGCCATCCGAGATGTCGGCCTCAGCATTGCGTTTCCTTTGTGGAACACCAACAGCTTGCTGGGCATCTTCTGGGGTTTT
>JBPYDQ010001018.1:0-2771 GCA_051986135.1 Terriglobales bacterium
GTCCGAGGACAATCCCAGCGCCGAAGATCATCATCGAGTACTTGTTCTCGAGACCGATGCCCGCGACCACGCCAAACCAAATCCACAGCCTCTCATTTCCCGTCTTGATGATGCGAATCACGAGATACGCGCAGGTCATCCAGAACAACGGCTCGAACGCATTCATCGTGAAGTAGCTGTCCGACCCGAGACTCCCGGGCGCGGCAAGCGTTGTAATCGCCGCCAGTACCTGCGCGAAGCGCCTCCCACCGAGTTCGCGCGCAATCAGCGCGGTTAGCACAACCTCCACCGCCCCCGCGAGCGCCGCCAAAAATCGGATCGCGAGCAGCGACTGACCCAGCGTATGCCGCACCGCCCAAGCAATGACCGCGATCAGCGGCGGCTGATCGACATAGCCCCAAGCGAGATGACGGCTGCAGGACAGGAAGTACAACTCGTCACCCAAGTACCCATACCTGTGTCCCGCGTACCAATGCACCACCAGCTTGCACGCGGCAATCAGGAGTACAATCGTGGTCGCGCCCGGCATCGGAAACAGGTGCCTTTCCTCACGGCTCTCTACCGTGGCCCCCGCCATTTGCGACTGCGACTCCGCTATCATCCTCGCTTGCTCCAAATTGCCAGCGTTGCAATTTTAGGGCTTCTTAGCGGGAGGCGAACCGGGGCTTTGCCCCCGGCCCCCCAGGATTTAACTCTTTGATGCCTTCCCGATGGGGAGCTCTTCAAACAGGAAAGAGGGATGCCGCGTAGCATCCCCCTTGAGCCCTCGGTCGGTTGAGGCCACTAAGTCGGCGCTCGGGTTGCTTCCCAGCATTGCCGTATCCTGCGCTCAGTTCCTGCTGTTCCGTAAGAGTTTGACCAATACGGCACACTAGCGGCACATGTGATTTTGCGATGAACTCAGCTGCAGCAGGCGAGGCCACACAGCTTTCAACATCGCGTCAGTTAGGGTCGGCCCTACTCACTCGGGGTCACATCCCACACTTCGTCCGCTGAACCATACCCGCGACGATAGGCTTGTCTGCAGATTTCGTATGGCTTCAAGTCCATCGAACTCAACTGACTGAACGCAGGCGGCATACGGCAAGAACAGTACAGGATCCACCCTGAGGCGCCGTACGCGGTGAGCGGGATCAGATACGATCCGTTGCAATACGGGCTGGAACTTGGCAAATATCGGGTGTGGCATTTTGGGCACTCGACGCAATGACGGACACGAGGCATGAAGATCGAAAGCACGGTTTATCCGCTCGCTTGAGCGGCTGCATTGCTGAAGCAAGCCAGAACAATCGTTGTAATCCACGGGATCCTGAAGTTTCGCAAGTGTTTGAGCATCCTCATTATCTCCTGTGTTCCTTCGATAAAGTGGTGGCGCCGGTGACTGGCATTTACGTCAGGTCACCACTCGGCGCTCTGAAGGTTAGTGCGCAATTGAGAGCAGAGCTGATTTACAACTTCTCAAATTCCTGCTCAATGACACCTGAGGAAGCATGTGGCGTTCCAGGTTCACAACGATTACGTGACACAACAGTCCCAACATGTCAGACTTCGAAAACGAGGGGCGGACTGACAACATCCTGGGCCGATCCCAAAACGACTGGAGCGCCGTTTCTTCAACTTTTCACACACCCAGTGGCGAAAGACTACAAAATTCGAGAACGTCAGCAGCCCGAAAGCCTGCCCCTCAAATTCTGATTGACTTTTCGATGAATGAACATACACACTAGTCGGTATGTTAGGAGGGCAGGAAAAGAAGCCAAGGTTCCGTGACCCAGAGCGCACGCGAGAACACTTGCTGCAAGCGGCCTTTCGGGAGGTTCACAGATACGGCTTCCAGAGTGCCGGGGTTGATACAATTCTGGCCGCCACCAACGTCACCAAGGGAGCGCTCTACTACCATTTCGAAAGCAAGGAAGCTCTGGGATATGCCATTATCGAAGAGATCGTCGCAAAACTCACACATGACAGGTGGATGCTTCCTCTGCAACAAAGCAGAGACAAGGACCCGATCGATACTTTGATCGGCGTTGTACGGGCGTTACCACATCGGCCACGAGACGTAAAGCGCGGTTGTCCCCTACTTCATCTGGCGCAGGAAATGTCTCAACTCGACGAACAATTCCGCAAGCGATTGGAGAGAATTTTCCATGCCTGGCACGAAGGAATTGCCATGAGTTTGCAGAGGGGGCAGTCTCAAGGGACGGTGCGCCGCGACTTGGTTCCGGAAGAGACTGCGAGCTTCCTGATCGCTATGGTCGAAGGCTACGCAGTGCTGGCAAAGAATGCTCAAGACGCGAGGGTTTGGGATGTGGGAATCAGAAATATCGTGGGCTGGCTGCGGTCTCTTCGTCCGCCGGACAATCACAAGCGAAGCTTACGGAGGTAGTTTAAATCGGGTTTACATACCAACTGGTTCGTATGGTCGACCTCGCGGGCGGACGAAGCGTTTCAAACTACGTCATGAACAGGAGAATGAACAATGACAAGGATCACAGTGTCGCGTAGGAACCTGCTCGGAACGGGAGTCTGCGCGCTGGTTGGTGCCGTGAGCCTGCCGGGACCGGCAAGGGCCAGCGCATTATTGGGAGGACAGAACGTAACGGTCGAGGAGGTGGTCCGGAAGTGGTACGCAGCCTGGGAAAAGAACGACTGGGGCCCAGTGGATAGCCTGCTCGCCGATGACTTCACCTTTACCAGCGCGGCGGGCGACGACCACATCAGCAAAAGCACTTTTAAGACGCGATGTTGGGAAACACAGATTGATTTCATTG